>JAKEEW010000779.1 GCA_022616375.1 Sporichthyaceae bacterium | reverse complement strand
GGCCGCATCGCGAGCCGGTCGCCGAGCGAAACCTCGCCGCCGCCCTTGTAGCGCCTGGGCTCCTTGCGCCGCCGGGCCCGGCTGACCCCGGCCACGCCGATCACGCTGACGTTGCGGAAGGCCAGCTCGTCGTAGGCATCCAGCAGGGTGCCGTGCTTGGTCTCGGCCATCCCGATCACCAGCAGCACGCTGTCGGCCACCCCGGCCAGGGTGCGCCCGGCGGCACTGTCCAGCGACGGCGCCGCGACCAGGATGATGTCCGCGCTGTTCCGCAGGCGCCGGATCACGTCCTCCATCGCGGTGCTCTGGTAGAGGTCGGCGGCGTCCTTGAGCGCGCGCCCTGGCGGCAGCACCCGCAGGTTGGGCCACAGCTCGTGCAGCAGGTCGTCGACCCGCTGGCTCCGTCCTGGGTCGAGCAGTGCGTCGGCCAGGCCGGCACCCGGCGGGGCCCAGACGTAGGGGACCTGCGGGCCGGTCTGGCCGAGAATGAGCACGATCCGCCGGCCGGAGCGCTCCAGCGCAGCGGCCAGCGCGAATGCCAGGTCACCGCTGCGGATCTCGGTGCCGACCGGGCAGACGCTGATCACCGCGGGCTGCCTGGGCAACCGGGCCAGCACCGACGACCGCAGCATCTGGAAGCCCTCGGCCGAGGCGTCCTCGAAGACCGCGGTGCCCGCGGTCGGCGGCACCACCGCGAGCATCCGTGGCAGCCCGAGTGCGGCGACGTCGTCCGGCTCGCGGATCCGGTCGTCGTTGTGCTCGCGCCACAGCGAGATCATCACGCCGGTGGCCAGCCCGGCGAACAGCCCGCCGATCAGCAGCAGCCAGCGCGGGAGCCCGTCCGGCGTGGCCGGCATCGTGGCCGGGGTGATGACCTGGCCGGGATCACGGGCGGAGTTACGGGCCAGCACCAGCTCCGCGTCCAGCTGGGCCAGCTGGCCGACGTACACCTGGAGCTGGTTCTCCAGGAACAGCTCCTCGACGCTGCCCTGCGCCGCGTCGGCCAGCTGATCGGACGCATCGCGCATGGCGTCTCTGGTGCCCTTGATCTGCGCGTCGATCAGGTCGATCTGCTCGGCGACCGCGGCCTCGGCCTGCGCCCTGCGGTAGTCGAGGAACGCCTCGGCGAAGCTCTGCGCGCCAACCCGGGCCTTGGTGGCCGAGCCGCCGATGAACGAGATCCGCAAAACGGTTGCTGCCGGCAGCACCTCGACCGCGACCTGGTCGCCGGCCGCCTCGCCGAGCAGCCCGCCGCTCTTGCCAACCGCGCGCTCGCTGACCGACTGGGTGGAAACCAGCGCGGCCTCGGTCTCCAGGCTGTTGAGCTGATCGTTTCGGAGTGTCGACGTGGTCGGCGAATACGGGTTGCCGGCCAGCGGATTGAGCAGCACGACGGCGGTGGCGGTGTAGGAGGGGCCGCGGAGCACGCTGAGCCCAGCCACCGCGAACAGTCCGGCTAACGCGCAGACGAGAACGAACCGCCAACGCTGCCGCACCACCGAGGCGAGGAAACCTGGCCGAAGCTCAACTACCGGCTCCATGCAGTTCGCTGCTCCCTCGTGAATGCCCCGCGGTAGGGACCTGTGCACACTATAGATCGCACAAGCGACGCCTGGGAGGCGTCGAATGGTTGCGGTAGTGTAAGCGCCCGGATCGCCCGACCTGGGGCGGTGTGCTGCACGTTGAGGTGCCGGGATGTCATCCGGGGGGTCGGATAGCAAGGCGCGGATCTTACTGGTGGCCTCAACCGGGGGACATCTGGCCCAGCTTCTCGAGTTACGGCCATGGTGGAGCCGCTACCAGCGGGTCTGGGTGACCTTCGACAAGGCGGACGCGCGGTCCAGACTGGCCGGCGAACAGGTGGTGTACGCCTACCACCCGACCACCAGGAACATCCCGAACGCGCTGCGTAATCTCGTGCTTGCGGTGGGTACGCTGCGCCGGCTACGCCCGGATCTGGTGATATCCACCGGCGCCGGGGTCGCCTACCCGCTGTTCCTGGTCGCCAGGCTGATGCGGATTCCGCTGCTCTACCTGGAGGTCTACGACCGGACCGACACGCTGACCGGCCGGCTCTGCCACCCGATCGCCACCGCCTTCGCCGCCCAGTGGCCGGATCAGCTGGATCGTTATCCGGGCGCAGAGTTAGTCGGAACCGTCCTGTGACGCAACCGGCAACCTCCACCGAACCAACCGCACAGCTGCCCGCCGGCAAGCCGCTGGTCGTGATCACCGTGGGGTCCGACCACCACCCGTTCGACCGGCTCACCGGCTGGGTGGACCGGTGGTTAGCCGACGGTGCGGCAGACCGGGTGGACTGCGTCATCCAGTACGGCACGGCCGCCGTACCCGAGCACGGGATCGCGGTGCCCTACCTGGACTACCCGGAGCTACAGCGGCTGCTCGCCGCCGCGACCGTGGTGGTCACCCAGGGCGGGCCGATGTCCATGGTCGAGTCCCGGCGCGGTGGCCGGCAGCCGATCGTGGTGGCCCGGTTACCCGAGGTCGGCGAGGTGGTGGACGGCCACCAGGCCGAGTTCTGCGGGCGGTTGGCCAGCGCCGGGTTGATCCAGCTGGTGGGTTCGGCGACCGAGCTGGTGAATGCGATCGAGACCGGCCTGGCCGATCCCGAGTCGAGCCGGGTCGAGGTCCAGACCGGCACCGGGGCGCATCCGCCCGCGGTCGACCGGGTCGGCCGGATCGCCGACGCGCTGGTCACCCAGCGCCGTGGCCAGGGTCCGACCGTGCTGATCCTCGGCGGGCTCGGCCGCAGCGGATCGACCTTGCTGGAGCGCTGCCTGGGCCAGATGACCGGGATGGCGGCACTCGGTGAGGTGCTGCACCTGTGGGAACGCGGGCTCCGTGACGATCAGCGCTGCGGCTGCGGGCAGCCGTTCTCGGCCTGCCCGTTCTGGCAGGACGTCGGCCGGCGGGCGTTCGGTGGCTGGAGCGAGGTCCCGGCCGAGCCGGCGGTGGACGACCGCTACACCGTGGTTCGTAACCGGCACCTGCCGGCGCTGCTGGTCGGCCAGGTCGGCGCCGGTGCCAGGTTGCGGCGTAACCGGCTGCTGCGCCGGGTCGGCGCGCTGTACGCCGCGGCCGAGGCGAGCACCGGCGCCCAGGTGCTCGTGGATTCGAGCAAGCATCCCGCCTACGGATTTCTGCTGCGCCGGGCCGCGGTCCGGTTGCGGTGCGTGCTGGTGGTGCGTGATCCGCGCGGCGTGGCCTACTCGTGGACCAAGCACGTGGTGCGGCCCGAGGTCACCACCGGCACCGAGCTGATGCCGCGCTACAGTGTCGCGGCCTCGACCGTGCGCTGGTCGCTGTACAGCATGCTGTTCCACCTGCTCCGGCTGGTCGGTGTGCCGACCTTGATCGTCAAGTATGAGCAGCTGGTGGCCGATCCGCGGGCGACGCTGACCCGGGTGGCCAGGTTCGCCGGCCTCGATCCCGCGGCGATGGACTTCGGGTTCATCCAGCCCGACGGCTCGGTCCGGCTCGACCAGCACCACACCGTGGCCGGCAACCCGATGCGGTTCACCATCGGCCGGGTCGAGGTCAGGCCGGATGACGCCTGGCGGGACCGGATGCCGGCCGCCCGCCGCCGGATCGTGAGCCTGCTCTCGGTGCCGATGCGCTACCGGTACGGCTACTTCGGCCGGATCAGATCCCGCGGCCGCGCGCGTTCAACGCGTCGATGACCGTTTTCGCCGACAGCAGGCGGGCGCCGACCAGCAGGGCCAGCCAACCCCGCGGCTGCTTCGGGTCGCGCGAGATCGACCGAGCCGCGACTCGCCAGGCGGCGCGGCGCTCCCCGGCCGCGGCCAGCGCGAAGGCCCGCTGACCCTCGATCCAGGCCAGCCCCCGGCGGTTGGCGCGCAGCACCGGATGCTTGCCGATCAGGTAGCCGAGCCCGGCCGCCATCCCCGTCCAGCGCTGCGCGAAGAACGACTGCGGATGCCACAGCACGTCGACCAGCGGTTCCTGGACCACCGCGATGTCGCCGGCCTCGGCCAGCCGGATCAGCAGGTCGTAGTCCTCGCCATAGCCATAGGGCAGATCTTCGTCGACCAGGCCCACCCGCTCCAGCATCGAGCGGTCGATCAGGTAGGAGGACGGATGCGCGCCGGTCATCCGGCTCCGGGACAGCTCGGCGATGGTGATCGGGTTCACCGCCGGGATCCGCTCGCGCACGGTCTGGCCGTAATGCACCGCGATCCCGGTCACGCAGCAGCTGGTGCCGGACGCCCGCATCGCTTCCACCTGGCGGCGCAGCTTGCTCGGATGCCAGCGGTCGTCGTCGTCGCAGAACGCCACCAGCGCACTAGCGGTAGCGGAGATCCCGCTGTTGCGGGCGCCGGCCAGCCCGGGGGTGCGGGCGTTGGTCAGCATCCGCACGGTCCGTCCCGGCCGCCGGCTGGCCAGCCCGTGGTCCGGGGTGCTCTGGTCGAACACCACGGCGATCTCGATCTCGCCCGGGTAGTCCTGGTCGAGGATGGACTCGATGGCCTTGGCCAGCAGCTCGGGCCGATCTCTGGTGGCCACCGCGACGGTGACCGCCGGCCAGTCGATGGCGTTCATCGGTGTGCTGGTTCCTCCCATCCGACCCGGCCAGCCAGCTGGCTGGGCCCCACGGCCTGGCGGCGCCGCTCGTGGCGGCGGGCGGAGCGTACCCCTTCGATGGCCGCGGCCAGGCCGATGCCGAGCAGGACGCCGAGCATCGCACCCGAGGCGAGCTTGGCCTGCAGCCCGGGTCGGCCGCCACGGCTGCCCGCGGCCGAGCCGGTCATGAATCCCGGGAAGGAGCTCTGCGCCTCGAGCTCGGCCAGGGTGAGCTGGAGGCTGGACAGCTGCTCGGTGAGCCGCTCGCGCTCCCCGCCGAGGATGGGCGTCGACATCCGGGCGGTGACCAGCTCGAGCTGCTGGCGCAGCACCGTTCGCCTGGCGTCCAGCCGCTCGGCCAGGGTCTGTTCCCGGACCCTGAGTAGTTCGGCGCAGATCGCCTCCGCCGCGGCCATCGCCATCTTCCGGTCCTGGGCACTGACCCGGACTCGCAGCGCGTGCGCGTTCGGCCGCGCGGTCAGCCGCAGCGCCTCGGCAAGGGCGGTCGCCCCACCGGGGAATCCCACCTGGTCCGCGGCGACCTGCAGGACTACCGTGGACTCGGCCAGCTGGGCGTCGATGTCGATGGCCAGCGACCGACCGGCCGACTCCACATCCGCGCTGGTGGTCGGCAGCACGCTGAGCACCACGTTGGCGGTGCCTCGGTAGGACAGCGGGCTGAGCAGAATGATCACGACCGTGACGATCACGCCGAGTAGGGCGCAATCGGCGATCACGAACAGATACCGGCGGGCGAAGCCGCGATACCAGCCGAGCGCGAGAACCGGTTCGTTGCTCATAGCCGCCAGCTGGGAGTGTGCCCGAGCAGTGCGGCCAGCCGCTGGTCATGGTCGATGAAGTGCTCGTCGAGCCGTCGCCGCAGGTGGTCCGGCAGTGGCGCGCTGGGTTTGGCATTGGCGTGCGGAAGCTCCTCGGGCCGCCAGTGCGGCAGACCGAGGAACTCCAGCAACCGGTCCCACGGCTCCGGCTTACCGCTGTCGAACAGCTCCGCGGTCTCCAACACCAGCACCCGGTGCTCGCCGATCAGCTCGTGCAACCGGACGATCTGCTTGGCGTACTCGCCCCGACCCAGGTAGGCGTGGTGCCGGTGGTGGAAGCTCTCGTAGCTCGGATCGGCGCGCATCCGCTCCAGCTCGCCGGCCAGCCGGGACTGTTCGAGGTCCAGCGCTGCCTCGAACGGCTCGGTCTCGAAGCCACGCGCGGTCTCCTGCTTGTGTGCGGAGAACGCGCGCTGCACCGGATCGCGGACCAGCACGATCAAACGGGTCTTGGGCAGGTCGGCCGCGATCCGGTGCCCGGCCCAGGGATGGAACAGGTAGTACGGGCTGGCCTCCCCGGTGATCGCGGGCCCACCAACCCGCCGGTTGGCCGCGGCCCGGATCGGGAAATGCGCGTGATACCAGCGCAGTCCGTGCTGGTAGGCGGGAGTGTCGAAGAAGTGCACTCCCTTGTGGAACAGCGGCGGAACCACCCGCGGGTGCCCCGCAAGCGCCTGGAACAGGCTGGTAGTACCGCAGCGCTGGGCGCCGACGATCAGGAAGTCAGGCAGCATCCGCAACGCGGCGGACGCGTAGCCGACCGTGCGCACGGTGGCGCGGCCGAGATCCTTCACCGCGTCCGGAGCCCGGCCGCGTAGCGGGACTGACTTCGGGTTGGCGGTCATCCTGCCCTCCGGGTCGGTGTGTGCGCAGAATCCGGCCGGCGGTGCCGGCCGCTGCCCAGTGGGCTCAGCCGCAGCTCGGCCAGCTCCACCCGCCAGGTTGCCGCCTGCCGGACCGGGTCGGCTGGGTCCGGGCCGCAGTCGGTGGCGAATCGGCAGGCCATCTCGAGCAGGTAGGCATCCACCACGGCAGCGCAGGCCGGTGAGTCGGCCGGGCTGGCGATCAGCCGCGCTACCGCCTCGGCCACCGGCCCGGCCAGTGCCGCCATCGCCTGATCTCGCTGGCCGATTGCTGCCAAGGCCGGATGGGCGACGAAATGGGCCGCGTCGAAACCGACCGGCACGCCGTCGGCGAACCGCTCCCAGTCCCACACCTGGGGTAGCTGCTGATGCCACGCCATGTTCCACGGGCCCCAGTCGCCGTGCCAGCAGCCGTGCGCCAGCGTGGTTCGGCCGTGCCGATCGGCCAAGGCCGCAGCAAGGTCATCGAAGCGTTCGGCGAAGTCCGGACCGAGCCCGGCCGTGCGGTCTCGCAGGGCAGCGAACCAGGGGCTGTCGGCGAGCGCCGACGTGGTGCCGGTGCCGACTCCGGCGATCGCGGCCATGGCGGCGATCGGGAGCTCCCGGCGAGCCCGGCCCCTGGTCGGCAGGGCGTCCAGTAACAGCACCTCGTGATCGTGCCAGCGACCATGGTGGCGGACCCGGGGGACGGCGAGCGCGGTCAGCGACTGCGACTCGAGTCGGGCCAGCGTGCCGGCTTCGGCCCGGATCAGCTGGTTGGCCAGCATCGTGGTGCCGACCTTGGCGAAACCCACCTCGGTCCCGCGCTCGGTGTAGACCTGCAGCACCGGCTTGCGGTTGGCCCTGGCCGTGCCGATCGCGATCGCGACCCGGACCGGTTCGCCGACCAACCCGGCCAGGTGGTCCTCGATGGACTCGGTGTCGGCTGCCGGGATCACGGTGACCCGGTCCCGGAACATCGCCGGGCCAAGCCCGAGCCTAAGCAGTGTGCCCAGACCGCGCCGGGACAGCCGCCGGGTCAGCGAGTCGAACGCGGTAGTCCGATCCGCCGCGGCCGCAGCCAGCGCCCGGGCTCCGACCGGGATCAGCAGCTTGGGCCGGCGGGCCGACGGCAGCACCAGGAAGCCGCGCGACGCAGGGGCCTCCGGCTGCCGATCGGCGTGCACCAGGGCACCGGGCCACAGCGTGCCTAACGCGTCGAGCCAGTCGTCGATGGCGCGGGCTGGATCGGTCATAGCGCGCCCCGCTCGCTGCCGGTCCGGGTGCTCAGTGCCACGGGCCGGGCGGTCGGAGCCTCGGCCATCTCGTTCTCCCGGCGCCACAACAGTCCCAGCGTGATCATCACGAACGCCAGCGATGCGCTGACCAGGTCGTAGACCACCCCGACCACGGCCAGGAACACACCGATCGAGGTCAGTGCCAGGCCGGCCGGGGTGGGATCTCGTAACCCGCGCCAGAACCGGTAGTAGACGAATCCGAGGAACAGCGCGGCACCGACGAAGCCGTGCGCAAAGATCAGCAGCCAGAAATGGCCCTGGGTGCCCAGCTGCGGCGGCCGGCACTCCGGGCAGTTGGGCGTGGGTGCGCCCGCGATGGAGAAGAACGTGCCCTGAACCTCGCGCGGTGCCCCGAAGCCGAGGGCCGGCGAGCCTTCCAGCGTGGCCGAGACGGCGAGCTCGGACAGCCGTTCCCGGCCCTGGTTGCTGTGTGGGTTGGCCAGCCGCTCGTTGAGCAGCTGACCCAGCGGGCTGAATATCACCACGATGCCGGCCAGCAGCCCGATCGCGGCCAGGGTGGCCACGGTGCGGACCCGGCCGAGCAGCGCGAACCGGATGACCAGGTAGATGCCGACCGCGCTCAGCCCGAGCCAGAGCCCGCGATTCAGCGTGAAGATCACCGGTGGCAGTGCGATCAGCGCCATGGCCGGAAACAGCTTGTGCCGCCAACCGGTGTCGTTGACTCGCCAGGCCAGCACGAAGAACGGCGCCAGCAGGCCGAAGTTCGCGCCCCAGTCGTTGGCGTAGCTGAACGGGGCCATCGGCCGGGCCACGTCATAGCCGAGGATGTCCTGCACCTGTGCGGTGGCCGGATGGGCGACGATCTGGACTAGCTGGTTGTTCGCCAGAGCGCCCGGTAAGACCCGCTCGACCAGCGAGGTGAACTCCAGCGTCGGCAGGAACTTCCCGGCGTAACCGCCGATCACGGTGATGATGAACAGCCACGCCATCAGCCGCACAATCCGCCGGGTCGGCAGCGTCCGCTCGCTGGTGTTACCGATGTAGAGCAGGAAGATCGTGGCGGTGAGATACCAGACGATCCGGTAGGTGAACGGGATCAGCCGGCCGAGCCCGGCGACGTCCTTGGCCCCTGGCGCCTCCGCCCACAGCGTGGTGATCCCGGCGGCCACCCAGCCGAGAAACAGCAGCCAGAGGCCGAAGCCCCTGGGCACCCGGATCACCGGCAGCCGGATCAAGTAGTACGCCATCGGGACGGCCACGATCAGGAAACCCAGCGTCGCTAGGCCGAGGATCCACCACAGCGGGAAGCCGGCGAGCAGCACGACCAGTGGCCAGCCGGGTAACAGAGCCGGTTGCCTGGCCAGCTTGGCGCGCAGCAGGCTGCGCCGCACGCCGGGGCGCACCACGGCCGCCCCACGTGGCTCGGCCCGGGCACGGCGAGTGAGGACAGGAGTCGTTTCGGTAGTGGTCGCCACCGGCTCCCTCCCCTGTTGCCGCGCGGGTAGCCCGACCTGGCCATTCGGCCTACCCAGGCTACGTGGTCACTGTGTAGTCGCCGATCCTACGTTTGGCCAGTTGCGGATCACCGGTTGAGGCGACACAGTAGGCACCGCAACGTTGGGGGTGGCCCGCTGGCGCTGTTGCTGTGTCGGGCTCTCGAGTCTGGTGGGGGAAAGCGTGCGTACTCGTATTGCCGCAATCGGCACCGTGTTGGCGATCTCGCTCGGGCTGTTAGCACTACCGCAGTCCACGGCGAGCGCAGCGCTGTCGCAGCCGCTGCTGGTCGACGACAACCCGGCCAACTTCACCCCACACGTGCTGGACGGTGAGGTCTTCGCGATCGCCGAAGCCGGCAACAAGATCATTCTCGGCGGGTCGTTCACCCAGGCGCAGAACAACGGCAGCGCCACGATCCTGACCCGCAACCACATCCTGGCGTTCAACAAGACCACCGGTGTGATCGACACCACGTTCGTCCCGGACGCCTCCGCGCCGGTCAGGTCGCTGGTCACCGCGCCGGACGGGCAGTCGGTGTATGTCGGCGGCGAGTTCAACACGATCGGTGGCGCCACCCGATTCAAGGTGGCCAGGATCAACGTCACCACCGGTGCCCCGGTGGCCGGGTTCAACGCCGGCCTGGTCGATGCGCTCGTCTACGACATGGAGCTGGTGAACAACCGGCTGTTCATCGGTGGCCAGTTCACCACCATCAACGGCACTCCCCGAGCCGGCCTGGCCGAGCTCGACCCGACCACCGGCGCCGTGCGCTCCACCCTCGACGTGCCGGTCACCGGCACCCACCGTGGCACCGGCGTCACCCTAGTCAGGGAGATCAGCGTCACCCCGGTCGGCGACCGGCTGGTCGCGATCGGCAACTTCAGCACCGTCGGCGGGCTCGGCCGCAACCAGATCGCGATGCTGGACATCTCCGGACCGAGCGCGACCGTGGCCGACTGGCAGACCAACCGCTACAACGGCACCTGCGCGAGCTTCCAGTACTACACCTACGACGTCGACATCTCCCCGGACGGTAGTTACTTCGTGGTGGGAACGACGGGGGCGTACGGCGCACCGCCGCGGCTGTGTGACACCACCGCGCGCTGGGAGACCTATGCCACCGGATCCGGGCTGAACCCGTCCTGGGTCGACTACAGCGGTGGCGACACCACCTACTCGGTCGAGGTCACCGGCACCGCGGTCTACGTCGGCGGGCATCAGCGCTGGTGGAACAACCCGTTCGCCGGTGACGCGGCCGGTCAGGGCGCGGTGGACCGGGAGGGCATCGGCGCCCTCGACCCGGTCAACGGGGTGCCGCTGTCCTGGAACCCGACCCGCGACCGGGGTCGCGGCGTGTTCGACTTCCTGGCCACCAACGACGGGCTGTGGGTCGGCAGCGACACCGACCGGATCGGCGCGTTCGAGTACCACGCGCGGATCGCGTTCTTCCCGATCGCCGGCGGCACCACGGTGCCGCAGCCGACCGTGACGCCGTTCCCGGTGGACGTGAACATGATGGGCCGGGTTGGCGTGACCGATCCCGCGTACCTGTACCGGGTCAACGCCGGTGGCCCGGCCCAGCCGTCCAGCGACTTCGGCCCGGACTGGACCTCCGACAGCGGCGGCACCAACCCGCTGCGCAACAGCGGCAGCAACGCGGCGACCTGGTCGACCGTGGGTTCGGTGGACGGCACGGTGCCGCCGGGCACGCCGATCGGGATCTACAGCTCGGAGCGCTGGGATCCCAGCTCGGCACCCCCGATGCAATGGAGCTTCCCGGTCCCGGCCGGTCGCAACGTGCAAGTCAGGCTGTATTTCGCCAGCCGCTGCACCTGCACGGACAACGTCGGTGAGCGAATCTTCGACGTCGCCCTGGACGGGGCAACCGTGCTCGACGACTACGACATCGTCGCCGCGGTCGGCTTCAACGTGGGCACGATGCGGTCCTGGGACATCGTCAGCGACGGCACCGTGAACGTCGACTTCGCCCACGTGGTGGAGAACCCGCTGATCAACGCGATCGAGATCGTGGACCTGGACGCGCCGCCGTTCGACCCGGGCGCGGTCAACGCATCGTTCCGGCGCGGCTACGACGGCACCACCGTCGGCGCCACCAGCCCGCTCGCCGGTGGCGGCGTGAGCTGGGCCAACGTCAGGGGCTCGTTCTGGGCCGAGGGTCAGCTGTACTCGACCTGGAACAACGGCACGATCACCCGCAGGTCCTACGACGGCAGCACGTTCGGTGCGCCGACCACGCTCGACCTGTACGGCCTGACCAACTTCGCCACCGACGCGCAGGCGATGACCGGGCTGTTCTACGAGAAGGGCCGGCTGTACTTCACCCGGGCCAACGAGACCAACCTCTACATGCGCTACTTCTCGGTGGAGAGCGGGATCGTGGGCGCGCAGCGGTTCACCGTGTCCGGCAACCTGCCCGACGTGGACTGGCGCAACGTGCAAGGTATGTTCCTGGTCGGCAACCAGATGTACTGGGCACACCGCACCACCGGCACGCTGAACCGGGTGACCTGGCAGCCCGGGGTTGCCAACAGTGTCCCGGCCGGCGGCACCAACACGGTGGTCAGCGGTCCGGCGATCGACGGCAACGACTGGCCGGCCAGGGCGCTGTTCACCACGCCGGGCACGGCACCGAACCAGCCACCGGTGGCCTCGTTCACGGTCGACTGCACCGGCACGCTGTGCTCGTTCAACGGCACCGGCTCCAGCGACCCGGACGGCACGATCACCGGTTACTCCTGGAACTTCGGCGACACGACCTCCGGTTCCGGCAGCACGACGACGCACAACTTCGCGGCTGACGGCACCTACAACGTGACGCTGACGGTGACCGACAACGACGGCGCACCGGGCAACACGACCCAGCCGGTGACCGTGAGCAACGCCGCCCCGACGGCCGCGTTCACGTTCGCCTGCGACGGTGTGTCCTGCACCTTCAACGGGTCGGGATCGACCGACCTGGACGGCACAGTCGCGTCGTACAGCTGGGACTTCGGTGACGGCAACAGCGGCACCGGTGTGAGCCCGACGCATGACTACGCGGCGGCCGGCAGCTACGACGTCGAGCTGACCGTGACCGATAACGACGGTGCGACCGACGACCAGACCACCACGATCGAGGTCTCCGACGAAGCGATCGAGTTCGTCGGCGCGGCCGCCGATCCGGTGACCGGTAGCGCTGGCAGCCACACGGTCACCATCCCGGCGACGGTGCAGGCGGGCGATGTGATGGTGCTGGCGCTGAGCTGGAACTCCGGCACCGCGACCGCATCCGACCCGGCCGGCTGGACCAGGGTGCGCAGCGGGACCGGCACCGGGATCGCGACCGCGCTGTGGACCCGCACGGCGCAGGCCGCGGATGCCGGCGATCCGGTCACGGTGACCACTGGCGCGGTGGTGCGCGGCAGCCTGCTGATGTCGGTGTACCGCAACGCCACCGTCGCCGCGGCGGACACCGCGCTCGCGGTCGAGACGGTCAGTCAGGCCGCACACACCACGCCGACCGTGGCTGGCGCGGACGCGGGCAGCTGGGTGATCTCGCACTGGTCCGACAAGACCGCGGCAACCACGGCGTGGACCGCGCCGGGTGGGCAGTCGGTGCGGTTGACCGGTGCCGAGACCGGTGCCGGACACCTGTCCTGGCTGCTGACCGATAGCAACAGCGGCGTTCCGGCCGGCACGGTCGGTGCGCTTACCGCCACCGCGGACGCGGCCACCGTGAACGCCACGATGGCCACCGTCGTCCTCACCCCCACCGGGTGAGGACGCGGAGCCGGCGCAAGGGCTTCGCCACCGGCGGTAACCGGGCACGTCAGATGGCGTGCTCGGATACCGCCGGTGTGGTCAATCCGTTACCTGGGATCGTACGTTCGGATGGTTGCGGATCATCCGACAAGGCGAGAGGGTAGGCACGCGAGGTTCCGGGGGGCAGCTCACGAGTTGACACCGGCTGGGTCGAACGTTGGGGGAAACAGCGTGCGTACGCGCATGGTTGCGGTTGCTGCCGCAGTGCTCGCAGTGGCCGGCGGCTTAGTCGCGTTGACCCCGGCGGCCACCGCCTCGATCCAGCAGAACCTCGTCGTCAGCGACAACCCGGCCAACTTCACCCCGCACGTCCTCGACGGTGAGGTCTGGTCGGTCGCCCAGGTCGGCACCAGGATCGTGCTGGGCGGCAACTTCACCCAGGCGCAGAACAACGGCAGTGCCACGGTGCTGACCCGCAACCGGATCCTCGCGTTCAACCGGACCACCGGCACCATCGACACCGCGTTCAACCCGAACGCGAACAACACGGTGCGCTCGCTCGAGCCGGCCGCCGACGGGCAGTCGGTCTACGTCGGTGGGCAGTTCAGCACGATCGGCGGCGGCACCGCGTTCAAGCTGGCCCGGCTCAATATCAACACCGGGCAGCGGATCACCTCGTTCAACCCCGGTGTGATCGACGCGCTGGTCTACGACATGGCGCTGGTGAACAACCGGTTGTTCATCGCCGGCCAGTTCACCTCGGTCAACGGGCAACCCAGAGCCGGGCTGGCCGAGCTCGACCCGGCCACCGGCGCACTGCGCTCCTCGGTGAACGTGCCGTTCACCGGCACCCACCGGGGCGTCGGGGTCACGTTGATCCGCGAGATCAGCGTCACCCCGGCCGGCGACCGGCTGGTCGCGATCGGCAACTTCGGCACGGTCGGCGGCCTGACCCGTAACCAGGTCGCGATGATCAACATCTCCGGGCCGAACGCGACCGTGGCGAACTGGGCGACCGACCGGTTCGCCGGCACCTGTGCGAGCTTCCAGTACTACACCTACGACGTCGACTTCTCCCCGGACGGCACTTACTTCGTGGTCGGCACCACTGGTGCGTACGGCGCGCCGCCCCGGCTGTGCGACACCGCGTCCCGGTGGGAGACCTTCGCGACCGGGACCGGGCTGCAGCCGTCCTGGGTCGACTACACCGGTGGTGACTCGACCTACTCGGTCGAGGTCACCGGCACCGCGGTCTACGTCGGCGGGCACCAGCGCTGGTGGAACAGCCCGACCCGGGTCAACGGGCTCGGTGGGCCGGGTTCGGTGGAGCGGACCGGGATCGGCGCGCTCGACCCGGTCAACGGGGTGCCGCTGTCCTGGAACCCCAGCCGCACCCGAGGCCGCGGCGTGTTCGACTTCCTGGCCACCCCGGACGGCCTCTGGGTCGGTAGTGACACCGACCGGATCGGCGCGTTCGAGTATCACGCCCGGATCGCGTTCTTCCCGATCGCCGGTGGGACCGCGGTGCCGCAACCGGCACCGCCGGCCTTCCCGGTGGACGTGCACCTGCTCGGAGTCACCGGCGACCAGTCGTTCCGCCGTCCCTACAACGGCACCACGGTCGGCGCCACCACGGCCCTGCCCGGCGGAATCGCCTGGGGCAATACGCGAGGCGCGTTCTTTGCCAACGGGCAGGTCTACGCCACCTGGAGCGACGGCACGCTGAACCGGCGGTCCTACAACGGCAGCACGTTCGGTGCGCCTACCACGCTCAACCTCAACGGGCTGACCGCGTTCTCCGGCGACATCCAGGCGATGACCGGGCTCTTCTACCAGAACGGCCGGCTGTATTTCACCCGCGCCAACGAGACCAACCTGTACATGCGCTACTTCACCGTGCAGAGCGGCATCGTGGGGGCTGAGCGGTTTACCGTCTCCGGCAACGTCGCCGGTCTCGACTGGCGCAACGTCAACGGCATGTTCCTGGTCGGCAACCAGCTGTACTGGGCCCACCGCACCACCGGTGACCTGCACCGGATCAACTGGCAAACCGGGCCGGCCAACGGCGTCGCGGTCGGCGGCACCGACGTGGTCGCGAACAGTGCCAACGACTGGCGGGCCAGGGCGCTGTTCACCTGGGCCGCCCCGCCCAACCAGTTGCCGGTCGCCGACTTCACCTCGTCCTGCGCCGGGCTGACCTGCTCGTTCAACGGCACCGGGTCGACCGATCCGGACGGCTCGATCGTGTCCTACGCCTGGAGCTTCGGCGATGGCGGCACCGGCACCGGTCCGACCCCGTCGCACGGCTACCCGGCACCCGGGACCTACCCGGTCACCCTGACCGTCACCGACAACCGTGGCGGCACCGACCAGCACGCGACGTCGGTGCTGGTGAGCACTACCGGGATCCAGTTCGTCGGCGCGGCCGCGGACAGCGTGACCGGCAGTGCGGGCAGCCATACGGTGACCATCCCGCCCGGGGTGCAGGCCGGCGACACCGTGGTGCTGGCGCTGGCCTGGAACTCCGGGACCGCCACGGCGGCCACCCCGGCCGGCTGGACCCTACGCCGCACCCAGGTGGCCGGGTCGATGACCACGACCCTGTGGACCCGGATCGCGCAGGCCGGTGACGCCGGCGACCCGGTGACGGTCACGATTAGCGCGGTGGTGCGCGGCAACCTGCTGCTCTCGGCGTACCGCAACGCCACCGTGAGCACCGCGGACACCGCGATCGCGGGCGAGACGGTGAGCCGGACGACCCATACCACGCCGACCGTGGCCGGCGCGGACGCCGGCAGCTGGGTCGTCTCGCACTGGGCCGACAAGACCGCGTCGACCACGGCCTGGACCGGGCCCGGCGGCCAGCCGGTCCGGCTGACCGGCGCGGAGACCGGGGCTGGTCACCTGTCCTGGCTGCTGACCGACAGCGGCGGCGGGGTGCCGGCCGGGACGGTCGGCGGGCTGACCGCCACGGCGAACTCGGCCGCCAGCAACGCCACCATGGCCACTATCGTGCTCACCCCGAGCGGGTGAGCCGGATGAACGAGCGGATGAGCCGGATCAGCCGGCCTCCAGCAGGAACACATCGGTTCAGGAGGAGCGCAACGATGGGTCGTCGTCGGACCAGCATGATCGCGGCGATTGTGTTCGCCG
>JAKEEW010000123.1 GCA_022616375.1 Sporichthyaceae bacterium | reverse complement strand
GTCGGCGTCGGCTTCAGCGCCGTGGTCGCCGCCACCCTGGTTCCCGCGATCCTCGAGTCCGACCGGCGGCCGCAGCTGTCCGAGGAGTACTCCTCGTCAGGAACTCTCGCCGGCGCGGCGGACCGTCCGGTCCCGCAAGACATCGCCTGGCGAAAGGTGGCCCTCGACCGCGGCAGCCAGCACAGCTGCGCGGCCGACCACCCAGAGAGCTGCATCGTGCGCAGGGGCGACGGTCCGCACGTGCTGCTCATCGGAGACAGTCAGGCGATGTCGTTCGTGCCGACGTTCCACCAGCTCGCCGATGAGCACGACCTCACGCTCTCGCTCAACGTCCGCTCCGGCTGCCCCTGGCAGGAAGGGCTCGCCAACGACAAGCAGAACGGCGACGGGGCGCTGGCCTGCGAACAAGCCCGGGTCGGGTGGTACGACCAGGCGTTGCCGGCGCTCGACCCCGATGTGGTCGTGCTGCTGGCGCGCCCACGGGACGACGAGAAGACCTGGGGCTCCGTCTTACGCCGACGCGACGGCAAGGATCAGCCGCTCGACCAGGCGGTGTACGAGACCACCCAGGACACGCTGCGCAAGGTCAGCGCCGTCGCGACCAAGACTGTGGTCGTCGAGCGCATGGTCATGCCCGAGACCTTCAGCCCGCTGGACTGCCTCGCGACCAGCCGGCGCATCGGCGACTGCACCGTTCCGGTGTTGGCGACGCCGTCCGCCAGCGACGGGTTCTATGCCGCGGCCGCCGCGGCGTCGCGGGACATCATCACGGTGAACTTCAACGACGTGTTCTGCCCCGACTCCCCGCTCTGCCTGCCAGTCATCGGCGACCGGGTGGTCTGGCGCGATGACCACCACTACGCCGCGACGTACGTCATGCACGTACGGGACCAGATCTGGACCAAGCTCGAGGACGCCGGGGCGTTCGAGAACTGACGGTTGTCGCTCCGGCTCAGGGTGTGCTTAGCTCACCGCCTGCTTGACGAGCGCGGCGATCCGCTTCTCGTCGGCCGTTGTCAACCTGGTCAGGGCGAACGCCGTCGGCCACATGCTGCCGTCGTCGAGCTTCGCGACGTCGTTGAAGCCGAACGTGGCGTACCTGGACTTGAATTTGTCGGCGCTTTGGAAGAAGCAGACGATCTTGCCGTCCTTGGCATACGCGGGCATCCCGTACCAGAGCTTCGGCGAGAGGTCCGGTGCGCTGGCCTTGATGACGGCGTGGATCCGCTCGGCCATGGCGCGATCCGAGTCCGACATCTCGGCGATCTTCGCAAGGACGTCGCTTTCCCCGTCGGCCTTGGCCGATCGGGTGCCGCGGCGAGCAGTCGTCTTCAGCTCCTTGGCGCGCTCCTTCATCGCGCCGCGCTCCTCGTCGGTGAATCCCTCGTACTTCGCGGTCTTCGCGGTTGGGCTCTTGGCGGACTTCTTCGGGTCCTTCAACGCAGGTTCCTCCATACGTGTCGTGACGCGGACGACCCTCATGCTAGGCATGCCGCCGTGGCGGCCGCTTCTCCGAAACTGACCAGTCGTTGCCTGGCTGACCAGGGACGATATCGAGTCGGTTGCCCACGATCTGCCACCACCCCGGCCCGAGATCGGTCGGGGCGCTGGAGCGCGGTCGGGGCGACCGGGCGAACGGCGAACCGGTAGCCCGGCGCTGCTACGGTCCGGCCGGCCGAAAAGGTCACTACGGCGGGTTGAGGATGCCCAGCTCGGAGTCATCCTCATCGCCGGGTATCTGCCGGTAGCGATGACCCGGCTCCGTCGGGAGGGGCTGAATCCGCGCCCTGAGCACAGCGCCGTTCCGGAACTGCGCCAGGGCCGAGCCCACGCCACACCGCGGCACTCGCGCCTAGCCGCGACCTGTCCTAGCCTCGGGCGATGAACATCGTGCTGATTCCCGGGATGTGGCTCGACGGTTCGTCGTGGGATCAGGTCGTCCCGGTCCTGGAGCAGGCGGGCCATCGGGTGCACGCGCTCACGTTTGCCCGGCATGGAGTCGAAGGACGCCGACCGCTCTACGATCACCTTGCGCGACCACGTCGACGCGGTCGTCCAGGCGATCGACGCCCTGGATCCGGCCGACGCCATGATCGTGCTCGTCGGGCATTCGGCCGGCGCCGCGATCGGGTACGCCGCGATCGACGCGCGGCCCGACCGGATCGCCCGCGCCGTCTACGTCGGTGGCTTCCCGGTCGGCGCCGGTGACGCGCTTGCCGACGGATACCCGGCCGAGAACGGCGAGGTCCCGCTGCCGGACTGGTCGGACTTCGAGGACGAGGAGCTCGCCGACCTCGACGATGCGGCGCGTGCCGACTTCCGGGCGCGGGCGATCCCGACGCCGGAGCGGTCACTCGCGACCCGCAACAACTGTCCGACGACGAACGCCGCTAGTCGCCGGTCCGCAGCGCGAGCCGCTGCCCGCGTGCGCCACTGCTGGCGACCAGGAGCGGAGCCCGCGGCCGCTGGACGCAGCCGGGTGCGGTGCGAGCGTCGACTGCGGTGGGTAGCTGCCCTGGTAGTTGACATGGTCTCCGGTCAGCAGCAGGTCCAGGAGCTCGACGAACTCGCCGAGCCGGTCGATCAGCTGGCCCGGGGTGAGGGGATCCTGGCCAAGCACCGATGCGTCGAACCCGGCCCCGCCGGCCCCGATCCCGCACAGGAACCGGCCGGCAGACATCTCGTCCAGGGTCATCACATCGCGCGCCCACGGCACCGGGTGCCGGAAGTTGGGGGACAGCACCCAGGTGCCCAGGCCCACCCGGGTCGTCACCGTGCACGCGGCGGCGAGGGTGCCGACCGTGCTGAACCAGGGCCCATCGGCCAGGCTGCGCCAGGCCAGGTGGTCGTACGTCCAGGCGTGGTCGAAGCCGAGCTCCTCGACGGTCCGCCAGCGCCTGGCCGCCTCGCCTCGGCGGTGCTCCGGCAGGATCACCACACCAACCCGCATCACGGCTCCTTTGCATTCGTATGAGCTCCAGATCGGATGATCAGGGTATGAGCGCTCCGGGGGGGGCCCGGATCACTCGGACCCCTGGCAGCCAATCTGATAATCAGATCGCCTGCCAGGGGGCGACACGATCAGGCGTCGCTGCGGCGCAGACGGTAGGCGGCGAGGGCGAGCGTGGCATCGTCGAGGCGCTCCGGGTGAGCCCGAGCGCGGTCGAGAAATACGTGACCAACATCTTCAGCAAGCTCGGCCTGCCGCCGACTGACACCGATCACCGCCGGGTCCTCGCTGTGCTGAAGTACCTCGGCACTTAGTGTCAGTGGGGTCAGGCAGAATGCCCGGCATGACCGATGACGTGCTGACTGCCGCCCGGAGCTTCCTCGATCGGGAGGGCCGCCTCGTCGAGCGCCGCCTCGCCGCGGCGCTGTTCGACGGTGCGGAGCCTGGTGGTGTGATCGACGCGGTCCGGGCCTACCGCAACGACGACGGCGGTTTCGGCCACGGCCTCGAGCCCGACAAGCGGTGCCCGGCGAGCCTGCCGATCGACGTGGAGTGCGCCCTTGACCTGCTGTGGGCGGCCGTCGAGGGCGCGCCGGATCGGGCGAAGAACCGGGACCTCGACGGCCTGGTCACCGAGGCGTGCGACTGGCTGGGTTCGGTAGCCGAGCCGGACGGTGGCGTCCCGATGGGGTTCCCCATCATCGAGCGGTACCCCCGTGCTGAGCACTGGTCGGACTGGACGTACGTACCGGCGCTGAACCCGACGGCCGGGCTGGCTGGCCGGCTGCACCGGATGGGTGTCAACCACGGCTGGCTGGAGCGGGCCACCGCCTGGACCTGGGCTCGGTTGGAGGCCGGGTTCGACGAGGACGCCCACGCGCTACGCGAGGTGCTGATGTTCCTCGACCACGTGCCGGACCGGGATCGGGCCGTGGCCGTCGGTGCCAGGGTCGGCGACTGGCTAGTCGACGCCCGGTGGTATCTGGCCGACCCGGCGGACCCGAGCTATGGGGTGACGCCGCTGCATCTGGCACCGACTCCGGACAGTCCGTGGCGACGGCTGTTCGACGACAGCGCAATCGAGGGCCATCTCGATCGGCTGGCTCGGGGCCAGCAGGCCGACGGCGGCTGGGCGATCACCTGGGAGCCACCGGGAGTCGCTTCCACCATGGAGTGGCGCGGGATCGAGACCCTGCGCGGTCTAACCACCCTGCGTGCCTACGGTCGGATCTAGCCGGCGTCCCGCCCGGACTGTCGGCTCGACCTACCGGGTCGACCTCCGGTAAGCCGTCTCGCCAGGCTATACCCATCGGGTATACCCGATGGGTATATTGACCCGCATGACGGTCTCCTATGCGTTGCTCGGGCTGCTCGAGGAGTCCGCCCGACACGGCTACGACCTCAAGCAGTCCTACGACCGCCGGTTCGGGGCTGCCAAGCCGATCCGGTTCGGCCAGGTCTACCGCACGCTTGCCCAGCTCGAACGGGAGGGCCTGGTGGAGGTCATAGGCGTCGAGGCCGGGGCCGGGCCCGACCGGAAGCGGTATGCGATCACGCCGGAGGGAGTGATCGACTTGGACACCTGGCTCGGTGAGCCGGAGCAGCCGCAGCCCCAACTCCAGTCGGTGCTGTTCACCAAGATCGTGCTGGCGTTGCTGTCCGGCCGGCCCGCGGACGACTTCCTCGACGCGCAACGGGCGACCCACCTGGCCGCCATGAAGTCGCTGACGACTGCCCGCCGGACTGCGGCGACTACTCAGGATGCGTTGCTCGCCGACTATCAGCTCTTCCACATCGAGGCGGATCTGCGCTGGATCGACCACACCGCGGCCCGCCTCGCGACCCTGGCCGAGGAGGTGCGCGATGCCTCAGGTCCTGGTCGGCCTTGATCTGTACAAGTCGTTCGGGCTCGTCCAGGCGCTGCGCGGAGCAAGCATCACCCTCGACGAGGGTGAGATCGTCGCGGTGATGGGGCCGAGCGGTTCCGGCAAGTCCACCTTGCTGCATTGCCTCGCCGGCATTCTCACCCCCGACTTCGGCGAGGTGCATTTCGCCGGCGAGCGCATTGACCTGATGTCCGACCGGGACCGAACCCAGCTGCGACGGTCGGACTTCGGTTTCGTGTTCCAGTTCGGGCAGCTGGTGCCGGAACTGCCGGCGGTGGAGAACATCGCGCTGCCGCTGCTGCTGGCGGGGCGGCGCCGCAAGGCCGCGCTCGCGGCGGCCGGCGCCTGGTTGCCCCGGCTGGGCCTGGACGGGCTGGGTGGACGGCTGCCTGGCGAGCTGTCCGGCGGCGAAGGCCAGCGCGCCGCGCTGGCCCGGGCTCTGATCGCCGAGCCGAAGATCGTCTTCGCCGACGAGCCCACCGGCGCGCTCGACTCCGTAGCCGCCGACCAGGTCCTGGAGCTCCTCGTCGACGCCGCGCGGGAGCAGGGCACCAGCGTCCTGCTGGTCACCCACGAGGCGCGGGTCGCCGCCTTCGCCGACCGCACCGTGCTGGTGCGCGACGGCATCGATGCGATGCGGGTCGGGTCCGGATGAGCCTGCTGCTGGGGTTGCGACTCACGTTCGCCGGTGGCCGAGACTCGCTGCTGCGCGTGGTGTTCGCCGCGGCCGGGGTCGGCGTCGGTACGACGTTGCTACTGCTGGCCTTGACCGGCCCGTTCGCGATGCATGGCCGCGACGTGCGCGGAGCCTGGCAGTCCGCGGCGTATGCATACAACCCCCAATTCGGGATGCAGAATCCGCCCGCCCGGTCGGCCGACGGCGCGCTGTTCCTCGCGGTGAGCGACTATTTCGACGGCGCCCTGATGACCCGTACGTACGTCGCGGCGCTGGGCGCCGACCCACCGGTGCCGCCGGGACTGGAGCGACTGCCCGGGCCCGGCGAGGTGGCGGCCTCCCCGGCGATGCGCCAGCTATTCGAGGCCACCCCGGATGACCAGCTCGACGACCGGTTCCCTGGCCGGGTCACCATGACGATCGCAGATGCCGGGCTCACCCACCCGGGCGAGCTTGTCGCGATCATCGGTCGCACCCCGGACCAGCTGAGCGGTGTCCGCTCGGTGCAGGAGGTCCGGGGGTTCGACGTGCGGTGGAACGGCTTCGTGGTGATCTTTGGAGCGATCCTCGTGGTCGGCTCCGGGCTCCTGCTCGGCACCATCGTCGTCCTCATCCTCATGGTCACCCGGGTGGCCGCGGCGCAGCGGGAACAGCGGCTCGCGACGATCCGACTGGCCGGGGCGACCCGGCTGCAGACCGCGGTCGTGGCCGCCATCGAGACCGGTGTCGGCGCGCTGGCCGGCTCGGTCCTGGCGTGGGCGGCCTACGAGGTCGGTCGCCGGGTGCTAGCGGCGAATGTGGTGTTCATGGGTGGGCCGTTCTTCCTCGAGGATGTGGCTGTCCCACCGGAGGTCCTCGCTCTGGTGCTGGTGGGAATGCCCATCCTCGCGATCCTGATCACGGTCGCGTCGCTGCGCCGGGTCCAGGTCGACCCGCTGAGCGTCAGCCGGCGTGGCGTCCGCCGGCCGCCATCGGCCCGGACGGCGCTGCCGGTCGTTGCCGGCATCGGCGGCTTGTTGCTCCTTGACCCGCTGGAGCGGGTGGTCAGCGAGACGACGCTGAACCGCCTGACGGTGCTGTTCACCGTGCTTGTGGTCGGCGGCCTCGTGTTGGTGGGGCCGTTGCTGTGCCTGCTGGCAGGTCGCGGGCTGGTCCGGATCAGCCGGAGCGCACCGGCGCTGCTCGCGGCCCGGCGGATCACCGCCGATCCCGGCGCTACCTTCCGTGCGATCAGCGGCGTCGTGCTGGCCGCGATGGTCGTGGTCAATTTCGGCACCACCGTGGGGGAGACGGTGGCGCGCACCGCGCAGGGCGGCGGCGGCTTCCAGCTGCGACCGGGCGTTGTCCAGGTCATCACCGGGGGCGTGTCGGCGCAGCGGATCGCGCCGCTGCTGTCGGAGCAGACGGTGGTGATCGGGTTCAGTTCCGGACCGTCGTGCGCGCAGCTGGCCCGGGTGATCTACCGATCGTGCCCGTACGTTGCAGGGTCCGGGCAGGTCGAGCCCCCGCCGGGAGCCGCCCTGCCGGGGATCATCCATGAGATCTACATCCCCACCGACGGGACGCTGGCAGCCGAGAACCGGGTCCGCACCCAGGTCGCCAACTTCGTGCCCAATGCGATCATGCACACCGACCGCGACGTGGTGGACAGCAACGAGTTCTTCCCCACCGACCTGGCCCGGCTGGCGAGTATCGGCTTCACGTTCATGCTGCTGGTAGGCGCGTGCAGCCTCACCGCCGGAATGATCGGCGGCCTCAT
>JAKEEW010000778.1 GCA_022616375.1 Sporichthyaceae bacterium | reverse complement strand
CTGGGTAAGCGGCAGCAAGCCCGCCGCCAGGATGCCGATGATCGCAACGGTGATGACCAGTTCGATGAGCGTAAAGCCTTGCGCGGGCACGCGACGGCCCCGGATTCCGCTGCGCTGCATCCGGGCTACGGATGCGTGGGCGCCGATCACTGCGTGACCGCGATCTCGACCGGGCCGGGGGCGGCCACCGGCACGCTGTTGCCGTTCTGGTCGAAGCCGACCAGGTTCTCGACGCGCACCTGCGCGCGGCCAGCGGCAATCAGCAAGCGGAAGCGCACCGCGGTGGACCCGTCGATGCGGACCGGCAGACGCCCCGGCGACGAAGTCGCGCCGCCGACCGGCTCGAGCTGCAGCGGGTCGTATGCCAGCTCGGCGGTGGCGCGGCTGGCACCGCCGCCGGGCGCGAGCGAAAGCGACATGGCGATATCGCTGCCCGAGCGCGCCGCGATCGGTGCGGCCATCAACAGGCTGCTGGGCTCAGCCGCGGCTGCGGCCGCATCCGGCTCCTCATCGGGCTCTGCTTCGGGGAGCGGCACGCCGGGCTGCGTCCCTGGCACACCGGGCTGCGCCCCCGAAACACCGGGCACCGGCACAGGTCGTGGCAGCGCGCCGGGTGCTTGACCGGAAGGAGCGCTCGGGGCGATGGTGAGGTCACCGGGCTGGGTGGCCGAAATGCGCAGCGGCGTAACGCCGATGGCGGCATCGGTCCCCACTGCCAGATCGACGGCGGCGCTGTGCGGGTAGTTGAGGCTGCGCACGATGCGCGGCGTGATCAGCAGCACGATCTCGGTCTTGCGCCGATCGTCGTTCTGGGTTCGGAACAGCCGGCCGAGCAACGGGAAGTCGCCCAATCCCGGCACCTTGTCGGCGGTGCGGCGGTCTTCGTCGCTAATCAGGCCGGCCAGGATCTGCGTCTCACCGTCCTTGAGCTGCAGCACCGTCGTGGTGTTACGCGTGCCCAGCTCGTAGGCCCGCGTGCCCTCCAGATCGAGCACCCGGCGGATGTTGCTCACCTCCAGCCCGACCTTGATGCTGACCTCGTCGCGCAGATACACGTTGGATTCGACGTCGAGCTTGAGCCCCACGTCCAGGTAGCTCACCGATGAGGACACGCCGACGTTGGCGGTGGAGGTGGTGGTGATCACCGGCACGCGGTCGCCGATGTGCACCTTGGCCTTCTCGCGGTTCTTGACGCGGATGCGCGGGTTGGCGAGCACCTTCACGTCGCTGTCCTGGCCCATGAAGTCGAGCACCAGAGGCGGGTTCAGCACCCATCCCTT
>JAKEEW010000777.1 GCA_022616375.1 Sporichthyaceae bacterium | reverse complement strand
GGTCACGGGCATCACGGGCATGGCCTGGGAAACGGACCGGTATCGGCGAGTTCGCGGCGGTTTGCCGTTATTGTGCTGGCCGGGGTAGCGACCGTCACCCTGGCCGCCATGATCCTGCTCTGGCCCGCCCCACCCGCCGCCACCGGTGGCTCGGCGTCACCGGATCAGGTTCGGGTGACCGCCGACGTGCTGGTGGTGACCGAGACGCCCTGCCCCGGGTCGACCGGCTCGGGCGCCGGGGCCACCAGGGTCGACCGGTGCGGCACGGTCACGGTGACGCTGACCGACGGGCCCGACCGCGGCCGTCAGGTGGTCGCCCAGATCCCCGTCGGGCCCGGTGCTCCCGTGGTGGCGCCGGGCGACGATGTGGTGCTGGTCCACACGCCCGATGCGCCGAGCGCGCTGGAGTACCAGATCGTCGACCACCAGCGAGGGCAGCAGCTGTGGCTGCTGGCGCTCGCCGCCGCGCTGGTTGTCGTCGGGTTTGGCCGCTGGCGGGGCCTGGCCTCGCTGGGCGGCCTGGCGGTGACCTTCGCCATCCTGCTCATCTTCATCGTGCCGGCCATCCTGAACGGCCAGTCGCCGCTGCTGGTGGCGATCGTCGGGTCCGCGGCGATCATGTTGCTGGTGCTCTACCTCACCCATGGGTTCAACCGGGCGACCTCGGTGGCGGTGCTGGGTACGCTGGCGAGCCTCACCCTGACCGGGCTGCTGGCCGCCGCCACGACCGCCACCCTGCACCTGACCGGGGTAGGCACCTCGGAGGAGGGCTTTCTCACCGCCACATTCCAGAACGTGAACATGCAGGGGCTGCTGCTCGCCGGCATCCTGATCGGCACGCTGGGTGTGCTCGACGACGTTGCGGTGACCCAGGCCGTCACCGTCGAGGAGCTCGCCGCCGCCAACCCGGCCACGAGCACGGTGGGGCTCTACCGGGCCGCGTCGCGGGTCGGCCGGGCCCACATCGCGTCGGTGGTGAACACGATTGTGCTGGCCTACGCGGGCGCCTCGCTGCCGCTGCTGCTCCTGTTCTC
>JAKEEW010000776.1 GCA_022616375.1 Sporichthyaceae bacterium | reverse complement strand
GGGGGCCGATGGCCAACCGAAGATTGCGCACCAGGGCAGCGCAGCGCGGGCCGAGGCTGAGGGCGATCTCGTGGCCGACGAGCAGGAGGAGCAGCACCAGCAGGGCCTGCCAGCTCACATCGACGCCCGAGCCCGCCCCGTCATGGCCCGCCGGCAGCCCGAGAGTCACGATGCGGGCGAGCGGAATAGGCAGCAGCGCGCGCAGGACCCATCGGCCCTCGTCGGGCCCACAACTCGCATCGATCAGCAGGCAGCCCAGCACCAGCACGCTGATCGTCGTCCCAGCCACCTGGCTCCAGAATGCGCCGACCACCTCGCCCGTCACCAACGCTGCCAGGTAGAAACCGGCGAGGGCGACATTGAGCCGATCGACCGGCGGCATGCGGCCCCACAGCGGCACTGGCGGGCTCATGCTGAGCGCGCCCCGCGATAGGGCGGTCCGGTGTAGCTGGCGATGAAGCCCGATGCGCGCCGGAAGTAGGCCGAGTCCGGGTCGAGCCGGCGCGCAACTGTCGCCGGGTTGCCCACGATCAGCGCGTACGGGTCCGAGAACGCCTTGTGGACCACGGCTCCCATGCCCACCACCGAGCAGGGTCCGATCCTGGCGCCCGGCCCCAGCCGCACGTCCGACCCCAGCATGCAGTACGGCCCGATGAGGATCGGCTTGGTGGTCTGCTTTCCGCTGGCGATGTCGAGCTGGTGCGTGAAGAACGTCGAGCTCTGGCCGGCGACCGTGGTGAACGCGCCGATCTCGAAGCGATCCTGCACGTCGAAGCGGTGACCGACGGATATCCCGCAGTGGTCGCCGATCACCAGGCACGGCGCGTTTCCGCGCTCGCGCCGGCTGCGCTCGCAGGAGAACTCTGCCGCGGTCGTGAAGTGGTTGGATCGGCCGATCAGGCAGCAGGAGCCGATCGCGACTTCCGGGATGTCCTTGAAGATCGTGAAGCTGCCGATGCGTGCGTGGTCGCCGATCGTGAGTCGGCCCACCCGGATCAGGACGAGTCCGATCCGCACGTCGCGGCCGATCCGGTAGCCGAACAGCAACCGATACAGCGGCACCTTGATCGCGGACGGCAGCGGGACCAGCAGCCAGAGCGCCGTCCACCTCGCGGCCGCTCGGACTCGTTGCCTGATCCTGCCCAGAGACTGGATCGGTATCATGCTGCCACCTCTCCTCGCCCCGGTGAGACCGCCGCCACCTCGACGGCGACGACGCTCGGGCCACGGGTCGCCGCCCGGTGCACGGCAGGCGCCATCCACGCCGTCTCC
>JAKEEW010000775.1 GCA_022616375.1 Sporichthyaceae bacterium | reverse complement strand
GCCGCGGCGAACCGGTCCATCGTCTCGACCAGCGAGACGTACTGGTCGGCCGCCATACCCATTGCCTCCAGGGCTGGGGTCGGCGGTGGCTCGATCCAGTAGGGCTCGCCGACGAGCATTAGCCCGTCCGGGCGCAGGGCCGGTCGCATCAGTTCGATCGTTCCGGTGACCTCACCGCCGATCCAGGTTGCGCCGATGCAGGAGACAATGTCAAAGCTGGCGGGTGCGGCGACGAACCGTCCCGCGTCGCCGTGGTGGAAGCCCACCCGGTCAGCCACACCCAGTTCGTCGGCGCGGGCCCGCGCGGCGGCGAGGAACACCTCGCTGATGTCGACGCCCAAACCGTCGATGCCGAACCGGTCCGCCCACCGACACAGCATCTCCCCCTTGCCGCAGGCCAGGTCGAGCTGCCGCTGGCCGGCCCGCAGCCGGCACAGCTCACCAAGCAGCATGAGCTTGCCGTCGGTGAACGGGTTGAGGATGCGGTGCTCCGCCTCGGCGATCTCGTGCAGCCGCAGGGTATCCATGCCTCGTGCGCCTCCTTGGGGTTCACGGAACGTGGCATTCCAGGTGTCTCGTGGAGAGCCGCATCCAGCCCGGAGGATGAGGCCATATGGCCTCAGCCGCGAATAGAGCCCACCGTTGCGGGTGGGTTGGCCGCAAGGCACACGACCCGCCGATCACGCCCCCAGCTACGCTGGTCGGGCGCCAGATAGAACACCTCGAGACGCTCGTGATCGATAGCGTTCGGCGCATAGGAGCCGAGCCGATCGAGGCAACCATTCTCGGCCCGTTGCGTGACAACAGAGTCACCCGGAAACGGGCCCGGTGGAAGATCAAACGCCGCGAACACCTCGGCCTCATGAGGCTCGCGGCACGGCACCGCCGCGACCGGCCTGAACCGAACGCCCAACTCGAGCCCGTTGACACAGTCGCCCGGTCGCAGGTCACCGAAGTCCACCGGGCCGGCTTCGATGATCTCACCCGCGGCGTTCCGGTTGCTACCGCCGCCGTTGCCAGAGGTGATCGAGACAGCCAACACGATCCCGAAAACCAGCAGCCAGGTCCCGGCGGCGCACAGCCCGGCAATC
>JAKEEW010000774.1 GCA_022616375.1 Sporichthyaceae bacterium | reverse complement strand
CGAACGGCCCGGGTGGCGGCCAGGTTCCTGCCGGTCGGGCTGTCCGTCGGCGTGGCCACCAGCAGCGCCTCGCCGTCCCAGTCGAAGGACAGCGGCACCAGGTACGGCGCAGCGTCCGCCGAGGCACTGGCCACCCAGACATCGATGTCATGGGTGAGCCGATGCTCGGTATCGCGACGACGCTGAGCGCGGGAGCGGGGGTCGGCACTCACCGGTCCTGGAGCAGTCCGAGCACGTTGCCGTCGGGGTCGGTGACGGTGGCCACCAGGCGGCCGCCACCGACGTCGTGCGCGGGCTCCTTCACGGTGGCACCCGCGGCGGTCACCTCGGCCAGCTTCGCCTCGAGGTCCGGCACGTGCCAGTAGGCCACCGGCGAGGTCATGCCCTGCGGTCCACCGCCCGGCACCAGCCCGATTTGCTGACCGGCGGCCTCGAAGCCGACGTAGTAGGACCCGTCGGTCTGCGGCGGTACGCCGAGCAGAGCGGCGTACACCGCCTTGGCCCTCGCCAGGTCGGACACGGGATGCAGCACGGTCTTGATTCCCTGAGTGGAAGCGTCGGTCATGTTCGCTCCAACAGTCGTGGTGGTGATGTCCATGGCGGTCATGCTAGCCGCGGCTCGGTGACCTGCGCTTCTCGATTCCTGATCGGTCTGGTCACCTGTCTCGCCACACACGACGGCATCCCCGCCGTCGCGCGCGCCGCCTGGCCCCGGTCGCCGCCCGACCCAACGGCCAGCCGATCTGCATGGCCTGCTGGCGCCGACGCAGCGCGGCGCCCCGCACCGGGTGCGGCCGAACCCGTCCCTGCTGGCGGGCCTGCGCGGCACCCGCCGCTGACCCTGGGGCCTGGCCGCCCCTGGCCTGGCGGGGCCCCCGCCCGCACCCGGACGGGGCGGCCAGGCTCGCCGGCTGGAACGCCTGAATGGGTTGCCATCCCCGCGGAGGTAGCGGAGGGTGTAGCGGTACGCACCGTTTCGAGCAAGGACCGGCCTGCACCTCGCCGACGTCGAGCAGCTGCTCGGGCTGCTCAACCGGCTCGTCGACGCCGGCACGTCGGTGATCGTCATCGAGCACCACCAGGCGGTCATG
>JAKEEW010000773.1 GCA_022616375.1 Sporichthyaceae bacterium | reverse complement strand
GGACGTGAACCGCTGGACGCTTTTCCCCCGGTTGCTCGCCGCGCTCCTGCTCAGCGCCTGCGGCCCCGGCCACGTGCCAGGCTCCGCGACACCCCAGCCGGTCTACCCCGGCAGCGGCGACTTCGACGCCGACGGCACCAGGGACGTGCTCGACCGATGCCCACGGGACTACGGCCCGCCGGACCACGGCGGATGCATACCCGCCGACATCGAACCGGAGGACCTCGACCCCGACTGATCCGCCGGGCACCAGGCCGGGCTCGACTACGGCTACGGGGTCGCCGCTGCAGCGTTCGTCGAGCACCGCGTTCCATTCCGCAGAGGTCGGCCGGGCGCGGACGAGCGTCCGAGCCGGGCGTGTGCTGTCCCGCGCCGCATAACGCCCGATCGGGCGATTCTACCCAACGTTTGTGCCGTTAGCTGGTGAGGATCGACGGGAAGGCAGTTTGGGCGTGAGGTGTCTCCGGTACGTCATGCGAACGCGCTCAGTGGTGAGGCGCCGTTCAACCCTAGCCGAACTCGCCGGTTCCGACCATCTTCCCGGCATCCCACAACAAGACGGACCAAAGTGCCCGAGCTCCTCGACCGGCTTCGGACGGCCTTTTCTGCGCGCTATCGGCTCGAAACCGAGATCGGTGCGGGCGGGATGGCCACGGTGTATCTCGCGCAGGACCTCCGGCACGACCGGCGAGTCGCGGTGAAGGTGCTCCGGCCCGAGCTGTCCGCCGTCATCGGGGCCGAGCGGTTCCTGGCCGAGATCAAGCTCACCGCCAACCTGCAGCATCCCCACATCCTCCCGCTGTTCGACTCCGGCGAGGCGGACTCCTTCCTCTTCTATGTGATGCCATTGGTGGACGGGGAGACCCTGCGCGACCGGCTCCGGCGGGAGAAGCAGCTCCCGGTGGCCGAGGCGGTGCGGATCGCCACCGAGGTGGCGTCGGCGCTCGACTATGCCCACCGGCACCAGGTGATCCACCGCGACATCAAGCCGGAAAACATCCTGCTGCATGACGGCCGGGCGCTGGTGGCCGACTTCGGGATCGCGCT
>JAKEEW010000772.1 GCA_022616375.1 Sporichthyaceae bacterium | reverse complement strand
CGACGACGCCGAGCACCAGCACCTGTGCTACATCCGGCAGATCAACAGCGCGCTCAAGGACCGGCCGGACGGGCTGCGGGTGACCACGCACATGTGCCGGGGCAACTTCCGTTCGTCCTGGGCCGCCGAGGGCGGCTACGACTTCGTTGCCGAGGCGCTGTTCTCCGAGCTTGCGGTGGACGGGTTCTTCCTGGAGTACGACTCCGAGCGGGCCGGCGGCTTCGCCCCGCTGCGGTTCGTGCCGCCGGGCAAGCTGGTCGTGCTCGGCCTGGTGACCACCAAGAGCGGCGCACTGGAATCGGCCGACGACCTGAAGCGGCGGATCGACGAGGCAGCCAAGTATGTGCCGCTCGAGCAGCTGTGCCTGTCGCCGCAGTGCGGCTTCTCCTCCACCGTCGAGGGCAACGTGCTCAGCTACGACGAGCAGGTGGCCAAGCTGGAGCTGATCGTGCGGGTGGCAGCGGAGGTCTGGGGCTAGGCCTCGGTTAGGACCGGCTCGCGAGCGCGATCGTCAGAAAGTACCGCTGCCCGTTGGACAGTGGCAGGACTTCGACCTCGGCGATCGGCTTGAGCTCCGCCCAGAGCTCGTAGCCGTCCGGCTCGCGGGCTTCCGGCTCGTGCGTTGTGGCGTTGGCGATGTAGACCGCCTGGTAGAAGTCCGGGTACGGCGGCTTCCAGTCGCCGGTGGGCTTCGGTCCACGGTGGCGGAAGTGCAGGTAGCCGAGCAGTTCCGGGTCGGCCAGGTGCCAGCCGGTCTCTTCCAGCACCTCGCGGTGCAACGCATGCTCGGGCGTCTCACCCGGCTCGAGCCGGCCGCCCGGGAGGATGTGCACGCTGGTCGGATCGCACACCACCAGGACCTGGTCGCCACGCACCACCACGGCCCGGGCCGACGTCACCGGACCGTCCGGCAGCTCCGCACTGTGATGGCCGGTCACCCGCAACTCGAGCTCCCCCCACCGCACGCCGTCGGTCGGCGGATCGGTCACCTCGTCGTGGGTTCGCATCGCTGGCCATCCTCGCAGACGGCTCGCCGCCGCTCGTGCGCGCTGCACCGCGGGACCATTAAGTCGATCAAGGAGGTGCGTGGCGGTGGATAAATCCGTACTTAGCAGGGTCGCAGTGGCGGGTTGATCGACTTAGCGGTCCCGCCGTCGGATTGGGGTCCGCCGCGCCGGGATGCACCGCTGCTGCTGGCCGCGCGCCTCCAACTACGCATGCGTTAAATCGATCATGGGCGCGCACCGAGGCGGACAAATCCGTACTTAGCCGGATCGCCGCGACAGCTTGATCGACTTAACGCATGCGTGGTTGAGGCGTCAGGGCGCGCTAAGCAGGCAGCCGGGTCAGACGTTGAAGCCGAGCGCGCGCAGCTGGTCCCTACCGTCATCGGTGATCTTGTCCGGGCCCCACGGCGGCATCCATACCCAATTGATCTTGAAGTCGGTGACCAGCCCTTCCAGGGCCTGCCGGGTCTGGTCCTCGATCACGTCGGTCAGCGGGCAGGCGGCCGAGGTGAGCGTCATGTCGAGCACCGCGGTGTTCGCGTCGTCGACCTGCACGCCGTATACCAGACCCAGGTCGACCACGTTGATGCCGAGCTCGGGGTCCACGACGTCCTTCATTGCCTCGGTCACGTCGTCGATCGAGGCCACGGCACCGTCGGTACTCATCTCGTCTCTCCCTCTGCCGCCAGCGCCCGCGTCGTCGCGTCCTTCCATGCCATCCAGCCAAGCAGCGCGCATTTGATCCGGGCCGGGTACTTCGATACCCCGGCGAACGCGATCGCATCGCCGAGCACGTCCTCGTCCGGCTCCATCTGACCCTTCGACGCCATCAGCTCGCCGAACGAGTCGGCTAGCTTGAGCGCCTCCCCCACGGTGCACCCGATCACCAGCTCGGTCATCACCGAGGTGGATGCTTGCGAGATCGAGCAGCCCTCACTGGCGTAGGACACGTCCACGATCTGGTCCCCGTCCAGCTGGACCCGTAGCTTCACCTCGTCCCCGCAGGTCGGGTTCACGTGGAAGACCTCGGCGTCGTACGGCTCCCGCAGCCCGGCGTTCACCGGCCTCCGGTAGTGGTCCAGGATGATCTCCTGGTACATCGACTCGAGCCGCATCAGGCGAAGAACCTCTTCACGTGCTCGAGGCCGGCCACCAGCGCGTCGACCTCGGCGGGCGTGTTGTACAGGTAGAACGACGCCCGGGTGGTGGCCGGGACGCCGTAGCGCAGGCAGACCGGCCGGGCGCAGTGATGCCCGACCCGGACCGCGACCCCGACCTCGTCGAGCACCTGGCCCACATCGTGCGGGTGGATCCCGTCCAGCGTAAACGAGATCGTCGCGCCGCGGTCCTTGGTGGTCGGCGGTCCGATGATGTGCAGCCCGTCCACGGTGGCCAACGCGTCGAGCGCGTAACCGACCAGGGCGTGCTCGTGCTCGGCGATCCGGGTCATGCCGATCTCGGTGAGGTAGTCCACCGCCGCGCCCAACCCGATCGCCTGCGCGATCGGCGGGGTGCCGGCCTCGAACTTGTGCGGCAGCCCGGCGTAGGTGGAGCGATCCATCCAGACCGCTTCGATCATCTCACCGCCACCGTGGAACGGCGGCAACGCGTCGAGCACCTCGCGCCGGCCCCAGAGCACGCCGATGCCGGTCGGACCGCACATCTTGTGCCCGGTGAAGCCGACCAGGTCGGCGCCGAGTGCGGTGACGTCCAGCGGCATGTGCGGCGCGGCCTGCGCCGCGTCCACCACGACCAGGGCGCCGACCTCGCGCGCCCGGGCGATGATCAGCTCCGCCGGGTTGACTGTGCCGAGGATGTTGGACACCAGCACGAACGAGACCACCTTGGTCCGCTCGGTGATGACCTCGTCGAGGTTGGACAGGTCGAGCCGGCCGTCGTCGGTCAGCCCGAACCACTTCAGCGTCGCGCCGGTCCGCTGGGTGGCCAGCTGCCACGGCACGATGTTGGAGTGGTGCTCCATCTCGGTGATCACGACCTCGTCACCGGGACCCAGCCGGTAGGGCGGCTCCGCCCAGCACAGCACGTTGGACACCAGGTTCAGCGCCTCGGTGATGTTCTTGGTGAAGATCACCTCGTCCCTGGACGGCGCGTTGATGAACCGCGCCACGGTGTCCCTGGCCGACTCGTACAGCCCGGTCGCCTCCTCACCGAGCAGGTGGGTAGCCCGGTGGATGTTGGCGTTGTGCCGTTCGTAGAACCTCACCGTTTCCTCTAGCACCTGGCGCGGCTTCTGCGAGGTGTTGGCTGAGTCCAGGTAGACCAGCGGCCGGTCGTTGCGGACGATGCGCTCCAGCACCGGGAAGTCCTTGCGGATCTCCTCAGAGTTCAGCAGCGCGGAGGTGTTCATGCCTGGCTCGCCCCCGCTCCCGCGGCCGCCTTCACGAACCGCTCGTAGCCCTCGGACTCCAACGTCTCGGCCAGCTCCGGGCCGCCTTCCTCGACGATCCGGCCGTCGACGAACACGTGCACGAAGTCCGGCTTGATGTAGCGCAGGATCCGGGTGTAGTGGGTGATCAGCAGGATTCCGGTCTCGCCGCCGGCGCCGACCCGGTTGACTCCCTCGGCAACGACCTTCAGCGCGTCGATGTCCAGCCCGGAGTCGGTCTCGTCCAGGATCGCGAGCCTCGGGTGCAGCAGCTCGAGCTGCAGGATCTCGTGCCGCTTCTTCTCGCCACCGGAGAACCCGGTGTTGACGTCACGCTCGGCGAACGCCGGGTCGATGGCCAGCGAGTCCATCGCGGAGCGGACCTCCTTGACCCAGGTGCGCAGCTTCGGTGCCTCGCCGCGGATCGCGGTGGCAGCGGTACGCAGGAAGTTGGACACCGACACGCCGGGCACCTCGACCGGATACTGCATGGCTAGGAACAGCCCGGCCCGGGCCCGCTGGTCCACCGTCATGGCCAGCACGTCCGCGTCGTCCAGGGTGACCGTGCCCTGGCTGACCGTGTATTTCGGGTGCCCGGCAACGCTGTAGGCCAGCGTGGACTTGCCCGAACCGTTCGGACCCATGATCGCGTGGGTCTCGCCCTGGCGCACGGTCAGGTTGACCCCGCGCAGGATCTCCCACGGAGTGCCGTCGGCGTCGACGGTGACGTGCAGGTCGCGGATCTCGAGAGTGGACATGATGGTGGTTCCGGCTCCTCGGCTGGTCAGCGTTACGGGTTGACGGCGACGTAGACCGCGTCGCCTTCGATCTTGGTCCGGTAGACCGGGACCGGCTCGGTGGCCGGCAATCCAGTGGGGCGGCCGGTGGCCATGTCAAAGCGGGAGCCGTGCAGCCAGCACTCGATCGTGCCGTCCTCGATCTCCCCTTCCGACAGTGCTACCTGGGCGTGCGAGCAGACGTCGTGGATCGCGTAGATCTCACCCGCGCTGCGCACGATCGCGATCGGCCGGCCGCCGATGACGACCCGGACGGCGCCGTTGTCCGGCACCTCGTCGAGCGGGACCGCACGAACGAACTCTCCGCTGGAGTCGGTGTGCTCGAACTGCTGGGTCTGTTCGGTCATCCCAGCACCGCCTCGAGCTCGGCCTCGACTGCGGTGATCAGCCGCTCCTCGACCTCGGGCACCCCGATCCTGGCGATCAGCTCGGCGAAGAACCCGCGCACCACCAGGCGGCGGGCCTCGATCGACGGGATTCCCCGCGACTGCAGGTAGAACAGCTGCTCGTCGTCGAACCGGCCGGTGGCGCTGGCGTGCCCGGCACCCACGATCTCCCCGGTCTCGATCTCCAGGTTGGGCACCGAGTCGGCCCGGGCGCCATCGGTGAGCACCAGGTTGCGGTTCAGCTCGTAAGTGTCGGTGCCGACCGCCTCCTTGCGGATCAGCACGTCGCCGATCCACACCGTGTGCGCGTCCTTGCCCTGCAGCGCGCCCTTGTAGCTGACCCGGCTGCGGCAGTGCGGCACCGCGTGGTCGACGAACAGCCGATGCTCCAGGTGCTGGCCGGCGTCGGCGAAGTACAGCCCGAGCAGCTCGACCTCGCCGTTCGGCCCGCTGTAGTTGACCTGCGGGTAGATCCGGACCAGGTCGCCGCCGAAGGTGACCACGACCGAACGCACCGAGGCGTCCCGGCCGACCCGGATGAAGTGGTGGGACAGGTGCACCGCGTCGTCGGCCCAGTCCTGGACCGAGACCAGGGTCAGCTTGGCGCCGTCGCCCACGACCAGCTCGACGTTGTCCGCGTAGGTCGCCGAGCCGGAATGGTCGAGCACCACGACGGCCTCGGCCAGCGGCTCGACCTCGACGACCAGGTGGCCGTAGGCCGCGCCCTGGCCGGCCTCGCCGCGCAGCCTGAGCAGGATCGGCCGGTCGGGCGTGGTCTCGGCCGGCACAGTGATCACGGTGGCGCCCTCGGCCGCAGTCCAGGCGGCCGCGGCCACCCGGTCGGTCGGAGTTCCGGCCCGGCCGATGCGCGGGTCGCCGCGCTCGACCGAGCTCACCGTCACCCCGGCCGGCGCGTCCACGTCGAGCAGCACCTTGCCGCTGTTCGGCGCGGTGCCGTCGTGCAGGCCGCGCAGCCGATCCAGCGGGGTGAACCGCCACTCCTCCTCGCGGCCGTGCGGGATCGCGAAGTCGGCGACGTTGGTAGAGGCGAACCCATGCAGCTTGGAGACCGGCGCAGCGCCGGCACCCTCGGTGCCGGCGCCATGGCTGTGCTCGCTGACCTCGACGGTGGGCAGCTTCTGTCCAGTCGGCATGGTCAGCCCACGGCCCCTTCCATCTGCATCTCGATCAGCCGGTTCAGCTCCAGTGCGTACTCCATCGGCAGCTCGCGCGCGATCGGCTCGACGAACCCGCGCACGATCATCGCCATCGCCTCGTCCTCGGTCAGGCCACGCGACATCAGGTAGAACAACTGGTCCTCGCTGACCTTGGACACGGTCGCCTCGTGGCCCATCGACACGTCGTCCTCGCGGACGTCCACGTACGGATAGGTGTCCGAGCGGCTGATCGTGTCGACCAGCAACGCGTCGCACTTCACCGTGGAGCGGCTATGGTGCGAGCCCTCGAGCACCTGGACCAGGCCGCGGTAGCTGGTACGGCCGCCGCCGCGGGCCACCGACTTGGAGATGATCGTGGACGAGGTGTGCGGCGCGGCGTGCACCATCTTGGCGCCGGCGTCCTGGTGCTGACCCTCACCCGCGAACGCGACCGACAGCGTCTCGCCCTTCGCGTGCGGCCCCATCAGCCAGACTGCCGGATACTTCATCGTGACCTTGGAGCCGATGTTGCCGTCGATCCACTCCATGGTCGCGCCCTCGTGTGCGACCGCACGCTTGGTGACCAGGTTGTAGACGTTGTTCGACCAGTTCTGGATGGTCGTGTAGCGGCACCGGGCGTTCTTCTTCACGATGATCTCGACGACCGCGGAGTGCAGCGAGTCCGAGGAGTAGATCGGCGCGGTGCAACCCTCGACGTAGTGCACGTACGCGCCCTCGTCGACGATGATCAGGGTCCGCTCGAACTGGCCCATGTTCTCGGTGTTGATCCGGAAGTAGGCCTGTAGCGGGATCTCCACGTGCACGCCGGGCGGGACGTAGATGAACGAGCCGCCGGACCAGACCGCGGTGTTCAGCGAGGCGAACTTGTTGTCGCCGACCGGGATCACCGAGCCGAAGTACTCCTTGAACAGCTCCGGGTGCTCGCGCAGCCCGGTGTCGGTGTCCAGGAACAGCACGCCCTGCTGCGCCAGGTCTTCGCGGATCGCGTGGTAGACCACCTCGGACTCGTATTGCGCCGCGACCCCGGCGATCAGGCGCTGCTTCTCCGCCTCCGGGATGCCGAGCCGGTCGTAGGTGTTCTTGATGTCCTCGGGCAGCTCGTCCCAGCTGGTCGCCTGCTTCTCGGTCGACCGGACGAAGTACTTGATGTTGTCGAAGTCGATCCCGGACAGGTCGGCACCCCAGGTCGGCATCGGCTTGCGGCCGAACAGCCGCAGCCCCTTCAGGCGCAGGTTGAGCATCCACTCCGGCTCGTTCTTGCGCGCCGAGATGTCCTTGACGACGTCCTCGTTGAGGCCACGTCGAGCCCCGGCGCCGGCCACGTCGGAGTCGGCCCAGCCGTACTCGTAGCGGCCGAGACCTTCGAGCTCGGGATGCGTGGTCGTGGTCATGAGGAAGTCCTCCCCGGGGCAGGGGTGTCGGGTGTGTGCGGTGGCGGCACGTGCGTGGTGCACACGCCGTCACCGTGGGCAATTGTGGCCAGCCGCTGGACGTGGGTGCCAAGCAGCTGGGCGAAGACTGCGGTTTCTGCCTCGCACAGCTCGGGGAACTGTTCGGCCACGTGCGCCACCGGGCAGTGGTGCTGGCAGAGCTGCTCCCCGCCCATGGTCGGCGCCGGGCTCGCGGTGGCAGCGTAGCCGTCCGCGGTGAGCACCTCGGCCAGGACCCGGGCACGATCTTCGGGGCGGACGCCGTCGAGCGCCGTCTTCGACCGCTGGGCCAGGTCGGCGACCAGCTCGTCGGCGAACTCGCGGACCGCTTCCCGCCCGCCGGAGGTGGCCAGGTAGCGCAGCGCCCGCACGGCCAGGTCGTCGTAAGCCTGGTAGAACGCGTCCCGGCCGGACTCGGTCAGCGTGAACACCTTGGCCGGACGGCCGCGCCCCCGGGCACCGTAGATCCGCTGCTCGCGAGCGGTGATCATGCCGGTGGACAGCAGCGCGTCCAGGTGCCGGCGGACCGCGGCCGGGGTGAGCCGGAGCCGTTCGGCCAGCTCGGAGGCCGTGGACGGGCCGTTGTGCAGCAGCGACCGGGCGACCCGGTCCCTGGTGTTGACGTGCACGTCCGGACCGCCGTCCTCAGGGACGGCGACCCGGGTCAGATCGCGCACGTTTTTCACAACGCCATTGTGACCTAATTCGGCCTGCGGGGCCAAGCCAACCCACCCAGCTGCCCGTAACCTGCCGGTTTGTCCATCAAGCCGG
>JAKEEW010000771.1 GCA_022616375.1 Sporichthyaceae bacterium | reverse complement strand
GGTTGCGGGACGGGCGTACCATGGCCGAGACCGACGACAGCCGTGGGAATCCGGTCCTCTGGATCAACCAGGCGGCGAGTCAGCTGTTCTTTCGAGATCAGAGTCCGTTGGGCCAACAGATCCGCTATTGGGGTGCCAACCGCACCATCGTCGGTGTCGTTAATAACGAACGGATCCACGGGTTGGTGGCGGCCGTTCCGCCGGCGGCCTACATGCCCATGGCCCAGGGACCGTCGGCCAACGGCAGCTACAGCCTGCTGATCCGCGCGGCCGGCGATCCGGCGGCGCTCGGGCCCGCGGTCCGCCGAGCCGTGCGCGAGCAGGATCCCGGCCTGGCGGTCTTCGGGGTGGAGCCGTTGGTCGAGACTCTGTCGCAGACCCTGGGGCAACGGCGCTTCACCATGCTGGTCCTCGGCGCGTTCGCCGGTGTCGCGTTATTGCTGGCCGTGATCGGGGTGCATGGCGTGCTGAGCTACGCGGTCACCCAGCGCACCCGTGAGATCGGTGTGCGCATGGCGCTGGGGGCCGACACCGGCCGGGTTCGACGACTGATCGTGGGGCAGGGCGCATGGCTGGCGGCCGGGGGACTGGCGATCGGAGTGGCCGGGGCGCTGGCGGTGACCGACGTGCTGGGGAACCTGCTCTACGGAGTCGGGGCCACGGACCCGGCCACGTTCGCAGCGGTCGCCGTGGTGCTGGGAGCGGTGGCCATCCTGGCGAGCTATCTGCCGGCCCGGCGGGCGACCAAGGTCGATCCGATGGTGGCGCTGAGAAGCGAATAGGTCATCGGTCATCAGTCATCGGTCATCAGTCACTCGTCCCCCCTGGCCACCGGTTCCAGACGTTAGCGAGGGTGCGCCGTCGACCTCGGACCGATGACCGGCGACTGTCGACCGATGACTGATAGCCGATAGCACTCCACCAGGGGTACGCATGGACGTTCTGCTCCAGGACATCCGTTTCGCGATCCGCACCCTGCTGAGGACCCGGGGCTTCACCGCCGTGGCAATCCTCACGGTGGCGCT
>JAKEEW010000770.1 GCA_022616375.1 Sporichthyaceae bacterium | reverse complement strand
GTGATCGCCACCGATCTGGCGGCGTGGACGCAGGCGGCCGGCGGAGGCTACCTGGTCGTGCTCGCCGACCACGACACGAAGGACTGGCAGCGCCCCGGTGCCAAGGCGATCGCCGCGGCGGCCACCCCGGCCGCGGGGCAGGGCGCGGTGGTGCTCATGCACGACGGTGGCGGCGACCGGTCCCAGACCGTGGCGGCGCTGTCGACGCTGCTGCCCGAGCTGGCCCGACGCAGGATGCGGGTCACCACCGTCTCGGACGGGCTGGGGCTGACCGCGGCTGCGTCTGCGGAGGCTTCCCGTGCGGTGCGGGTGCGCGGCGAGGCGCTTCGGTGGGCGCAGCTGGTCAGCGGCTGGCTGGCCGGCGCCATGACGGTGGTGCTCGGCCTGGCGGTGGGGCTGGCGGTGCTTCGGCTCGTGGTTCAGGTCATCACCGCCCGGATCCATGTGCGGCGGGCCCGGCGCAACCGGCGGCGGCTGACTCATCTGGGGCCGGTGACCGTCATCCTGCCCGCGTTCAACGAGGCAGCCAACATTGCCGCCGCAGTCCAGTCGGTGGTGGCCAGTGACTATCCCCACGTGGAGGTCATTGTCGTCGATGACGGGTCCACAGACGACACGGCCAGGATCGTGCGGCGGTTGGGCCTGCGCAACGTACGGGTGCTGCGGCAGGCCAATGCCGGCAAGGCCGCCGCGCTCAACACCGGCATTGCCCAGGCCCGCACCAGCCTGGTGGTCCTGGTCGACGGCGACACCGTGCTCGACCGCACTGCGGTGGGGCGCATCCTGCAGCCATTCATCGAACCCGACATCGGTGCGGTCAGCGGCAACGCGAAGGTGGCCAACCGGCGCGGGCTGCTCGGCCGCTGGCAGCATCTTGAATATGTCATGGGCTTCAACCTTGACCGCCGCATGTTCGAGGTAGGCGAATGCATGCCCACCGTGCCCGGTGCGATCGGCGCCTTCCGGCGTGAGGCGCTCATCGACATCGGTGGAGTGCCGACCGCCACCCTGGCCGAGGACACTGACCTCACGATGGCGCTGGCGAGGGCCGGCTGGAGAATAGTGTACGAGGAGACGGCCATCGCCTGGACCGAAGCCCCCTCAACGCTGC
>JAKEEW010000769.1 GCA_022616375.1 Sporichthyaceae bacterium | reverse complement strand
GCGGTGGCACTGGCCGCGGTGGAGACGTTCTTCGCCGCCGACACCCGGCCGCTGGAGCCCGATCTGGTCCGGCAAGCCTTCGCCGCGGTCACCTCACCCGGCCGGCTGGAGCGGGTCCGGGTCGAGCCCACCATCATCCTGGACACGGCCCACAACCCGCACGGCATGCGCGCCACCGTGGCAGCGCTCACCGAGGACTTCGCCTTCGGGACCCTGGTCGGTGCCGTCAGCGTGTTCCACGACAAGGACGCGCGCGGCATCCTCGCCGCGCTGGAACCGGTGCTCGCCGCCGTCGTGGTGACGCGCAACTCCTCCCCCCGCGCCATGCCCGCGGCGCAGCTCGGCGCCGTCGCGGCCGAGGTTTTCGGCGACGACCGGGTACGCGTCGTGGTCGAGCTCCCCGACGCCATCGACACGGCGGTGGCCCTGCTGGAGACGCTGGCCGCGGCTAGGGCCCACCCGGAACGCGCTGGCCTGGGGGTCCTGGTGACCGGCTCGGTAGTGACCGTGGCCGATGCGCGAAGGCTGTTCGTTCGGTGAGTGACTCGTCCGGCCTGCGTGACCCGGCCGCCGCGGTCCGGGGCGTCGGGGCGGTGGCGCTGGGCGCCGAAGGGGTGGTCCTGCTCCTGGCCATTGCGCCGATCCGGGTGCTCGGCGCGACCCTGACTGGCGTCGCGATCGCCGTGATCGTCACCCTGGCGGTGGCCAGCTTCCTCCTCGCCGGCCTGCTGCGTCGGCGGTGGGCCTGGGCCGCCGGTGGGGTGCTTCAGGTGATCCTGCTCGGGTCCGGACTGGTGCTGCACCCGGCGCTGGCGGTGCTGGCCGGCGTGTTCGGGCTAGTGTGGATCTACGTTCTGCACGTGCGGCGCAGCGTCCTGCGCTGAGGGCCCGGTGCCCGGGTCGGTCGTCTCGGTGGCTCCCGGTGTGGCGCGCCATTGGGTCAGCGCTATGTGGTGCCCGTCGGGGTCGCGAAACGTTGCCGACCACAGCGCCAGCCGATCGCCATGGCTGGTCAGGCTGGGCGGCGCCACGAACCCGACGCCCTTGGCTCGCAGGCTCTGGTACGCCGCATCGATGTCGGAGACCTGCACATGTACATGGATGACACGACTGTCGTCCGGCGGTGGGGTGTGGGCCGTCTGGCGCAGCAGGATCCGTCCGTCGCCGAAGGCCAGGGCGGCGCTGTCGGGGGTACGGTCCAGCACGGCCAAGCCCAGCAGCTCCGCGTAGAACCGCAGTGACCGACCCAGG
>JAKEEW010000768.1 GCA_022616375.1 Sporichthyaceae bacterium | reverse complement strand
CGCCGCGCCGCCGGCAGGTCGTTGCCGGTCTTCGAGCTGTAGCCGGAGGACATGAACCCCAGGTTGAGCTCGTTGTGCTGCAAGAGCTGCAGCGTGCGGCCGAGACTGATGTAGTGCAGCCACGGCCTGGCCGCCCGGCTCACCACCGTGACACCGAAGCTCGACCGGGCATAGACCTGCTGGTTGATGGCGATGACATGCTGCTTGGCGACCAGATCGGGCGCGAGCCACTCCAGTGCGCCGTCGCGGTAACGGTACTGGCCGCAGAGCAGGTCGGCGACCCGGTCCGGGTGGGCCTGGACGTAGAGGTCCACCGGCTCGCCCGTCTCGGCCGCATCGGCTGGGACGATCGCGAACGAGCCGAGGTAGTAATCCTCGCCGGCACACTCCAACCGGTCCTTTGTGGCGGGTGCATACCGCCCGGGGGTGATCCCCAGCCCGTACCCGGGCAGCACCCGCTCAAACAGACCGAGCATGTGACCGGTCTCGATCTCCAGCACCTCACGGATGTTGTTGCGGTAGACGGGCTCGATGGCGCGTCGCTTTCCGATGAAGTGAACCCGCAGCGTCGGGGTGGCCGAGGCGGCCCGCCGGCCGATCAGGATGAGCTGGTGGCGCACCGGGTGGAAGTAGTAGTAGCCCGGCCGCAGCCCGGCGACCTGGTTGGCCTCCAGGTACATCTGGGTGGCGTTCAGCGCCCCGGGCGAGGCGTAGGCATACTTCGGCAGCACCCGCTCATCGCTGAGGTGCGGGCCGAAGTGGCGCAGGATCTCGCCCAGCTCGGCCAGGCCCAGCTCGCCCGGGCCGCGGGCGGCGACAGCGGTTTCGGAGCGAAGCCGGCCCGTCAGCCCGCTCAGCAGCCGGAGGATGTCGGCCTGGCGCACCGGGCCGCCATCGTAGAACCGGTAGGTCTTGCGGGCAAAGGCCAGCCGCCGCTGTGGCGCTGTCGCCGTCGCACCCGGCAGGTCGACCACCGGTTTGCCGCTGGTCTCGTGCTCCTCCCGGCATCCCAGGTTGGCCAGCTGCGCGCGGACCTGCAGCCGGCTCTGCTTCGACTGATGGTGCGCGCCGTGGCTGCCCTGGTCCATCAGGGCCGCCTCTTTCGGGTTGAGCTCCACAAAGGAGACCAGGTTCTGGTGCCCGGTGCGGGCATCGTTGGTGACGATGACCGCCGCATTCCTTACCCAGTCATGAGCCTCGATGGCGTGTCGTATCTCGTCCAGCTCGACCCGGAAGCCTCGCAGTTTCACCTGGTTGTCGG
>JAKEEW010000767.1 GCA_022616375.1 Sporichthyaceae bacterium | reverse complement strand
TCGAGGCCGGTCACCAGCACCGGCCGCCGACTCCGCGCCAGCGCGGCTGAGAGCACCCGGACGACCTCGTCCGAGACATCCGGCAGCGGCCGGGCAGGGGAGCCCTCGGGCGTGACCTCCCGCGCCGCCTCCACGCCGACGTCCTCCGGCAGGTCCAGGTGGACCGGGCCGGGCGGCTCGGCGCAGGCCAGATCCAGGGCGCGAGCCAGGGTGGCGGCCAGGTCGTCCGACCGCAGCGGGAAGCTGCCCTTGGTCAGCGGCCGGAACAGCGCGTGGTGGTCGATCCGCATCTGAATCCGCCGCTCGAGCCAGGGTGTGGGCACGTTGCACGTGATCGCCAGCAGGGGCACGCGGTCGAGCCAGGCCGCCCCCACGCCGGTCGCCAGGTTGGTGGCCCCCGGCCCGAGCGTGGCGACGCACACCCCCGGTACCCCGGTAAGCTGCCCGACGGTGGTGGCCATGAACCCGGCCGACGTCTCGCTGGCCGTGAGCACGTACGCGACGTCGCTTTCGCGGAGCGTCTCGATCAGCGGCAGCACCGGCCCGCTCGGCACCCCGAACACCCAGCGCACCCCGCGCTCCCGCAACATCCCAACCAGCAGCTCGACGTTCTTCATCTCAACTCAGCCCACCGCCTGGCTGTTGGCGCCCGGCGGTATCGTCCGCGCCAACCGCTACTATACCGAGCCCCGAGAGGTCGGCTCGCTATGAACCTCGCAGCCCCTGAAGCTCGGCCGCGTTTCCCTCAGCCCTTGACGGCGCCGGCGGTCAGGCCGGCCACGTAATGCTCGGCGAAGAACGCGTAGACGAGGGCGACCGGGACCGAGCCGACCAGCGCGCCGGCCATCAGCGAGCCCCAGAAGAAGACGTCGCCACGGATCAGCTCGGTCACCACGCCGATCGGCGCCGTCTTCATCGTCATGGTCGAGGTGAACACCAGCGCATACAGGAACTCGTTCCAGGAGAACGTGAAGCCGAAGATGCCGGCCGAAAGGATCCCCGGCAGCGCCAGCGGCAACACGATCCGCACCAGCACCCCGATCCGCCCGGCCCCGTCGATCAGCGCGCACTCCTCCAGCTCGATCGGGATGCTCTTGAAGTAGCCCAACAAGAGCAGCGTGCAGAAGGGGACGAGAAACGTCGGGTAGGTCAGGATC
>JAKEEW010000766.1 GCA_022616375.1 Sporichthyaceae bacterium | reverse complement strand
CGCGCCCGGCGCAGCTTCTCCTCGACCGTTCGCTTGTGTGCCGACAGCTCCTTTCGAGCCGACTCGATCTCGGCGATCTCGCGGTCTGCCTCCAACCTGGTCGTCTGCAGCTCCTGCTGGGCCAGCTGCAGCCGGCGCAACACGCCGGCCTGCTGATCCGAGATCTGATCGAGCGTCGTTGCCTGCTCGAGGAACTGGGACGGGTCGTCTGAAGTCAGCAGCTGGAGAGTCTTGTCAATGCCGCCATTGCGGTAGGCGAACGCGGCGAACGCGCCGAGCTCGTCCTGCAGCACGTTGAGCTTGCCCTGCTGCGTGGCGATGCGGTCCTGGACGACCTTGAGCCGCTTCTCCGCGGCTTGCAGCCTTCCGACAGCCTCGTTATACCGCTCGGTCGCAATCTCACCCTCGTGGCTGAGCTGCTCCACCTGTCTACGTACGTCGCTCACGGATTGTGGGTCCGCGTAGCTGGCCGATGGAACGGCCACAAGTGCGACAGCAGCCGCAGTGCAGAGAGCGAGAAGAGTACGCGCGGGACGGCCCGTACTATCTGACGCCACCTTACGCGGCACCCCTTCCTCAAACCGCCTACCGGGTGAGCTGACGGGTTCGGGCTGGGGAAGTACGGCCCTACCGCGCTTCCACGACCGAAGGGTCGCATCCGCGCCGATTCACCCCAGGGGAAGACTGGTTCCCCGGCTCCGGCGCGACCGCTGTCACGGCGTTGCCGAACTCGGCGGAGGCACCCACCGGCCCTCCCGGTTGGACGGCCGTCGGCGCAGGCACCTGGTCGGGCACCATACTGAAGATCCGAGGTCACGGCAATGTGAACACCCGATCCGAGGCCCGGAACCCTTGTATACAAGGTGAATCCGGCAACCTTCGACAACGGCGCGCTACGCCGTCTGCGCGGAGCGTGAGGGAGCCTCGGATGGCTGCTCAGCCGCCGGGTCGGCGGTGACCAGACGCAGCGGCGGAACGAGCCCGGAACCGGCCAGAACCTCGAGCGCGGCCTGCTCGTCGGAATCGAGCTCGATGCGGCGGCGCGGCAGGTCGAGCAGCACCGTCACAACACAATCCGAACACGCTATGTCACGCATCGAACACTGATTGCAGTCGATCAGCATGGGCTCTCCTTGGCCAGGCTGGTCTGTCGGGAACCGACGCTAACGACCGGCACTGACAGTTTCGCCGGAGCCGATCCCGGTCCGGCCGCCGGCGCAGCCCGGCTCCGACCAGGTCAGGGACGATCCAACCTGGTCAGGAACGGTCCAACCGGCGCAGCAGGGTGGCCGCCGGGACCGGGCGGGCGCCATTGACCCGCACCCCGTCGGCGACCTCGCGATCGCTGGACACCACCACGACCGGGCGGCCCGGTGGCTCCAGCCGCACCAGTCGGCGGATCAGCTCGTCCGCGGTCTCGCCGGACGGGCTGAACAGCACCCGCACCCCGCGCGGCGCAGACAGCACGACCGGCGCGGACAGCGCGGCTCCGTCGAACACACAGGTGATCTCGGCCTGGGTGCGAGCGGCCAGCGCGCCCAACCCGCCGACCAGACGGGCCCGCTGGTCCTCCAGCGGCAAGCCGCCGTAGCCGGTCTTGGTCACGTTGTAGCCGTCGATGATCAAGTGCACCTGGGGCAATGCGAGCAGTTGGTCGAGCACTGCGGGATCTCCGGCGTCCAGCGCCCGACCGCCCACCGCCGCCACTCCGGAGGCCTGCGGGGTCAGCGCCCCCGCAGTGTCCGCCGGCCGGACCGTCGCCGGCGGCAGCGCAAGCTCGCGACGCAGCCCCTGGGCGGCCTCCAGGACGGTGTCCAGCAGCAGCCGCAGCCGGATCTCCTCGACCGAGCGGCCCTCCCTGGCGGCCCGCTTGGCGCCCTCGAGGCCGGCCTCGGCGTCGGTCAGCCTGGCCCGCATCCGCCTGAGATCGGCCTCCGCACCGGTCCGCGCGGATTCCGCCTCGGCGAGCGCGGCATCCAGCGCGGTCTGGGCCTGGGCGGCGGCGCTCTCGGCCTTCTTGCCACGCTCCCTGGCGTCGTGCAGTTTGTACCGCAGTTCCGAGATCTCCGATTTGGCCTTGTCCAGCTCGGCCCGCAGCCGGTCCAGATCCGTACGAGCCGCGGCCTTGGCTGCCGCCAGCTGCTCCTGCAGCTTGGCCGCCGTCCGGGTGGCCTGCTCCGAGGCGGCCGAGGAGCCGGCCCTGGCCAGCGCGTCCACCGCGGCCGCGAGATAGCGGGTCCAACCGTCCGGCCGGGTCAGGTACGCGACCGCTGCGACGTCGAGCGGATCGGCGGCGGCCGGCATCACGCCGGCCTCCAGCGCCACAGCGAGATCCGGCAGCCCGGCCCGGACCCGGTCGGCGACCCGGCTACGGAACACGGCGTCGTGCTCGACCGCGGCCGCGATCGGGGTCGCCGCCAATCTCCGGCGTTGTGGGGCGAACCGGGCGAACTGCCTGAGCGAGTTGGGCACCTCGTCGGTCGGGAGCGCCCCGAGCGCATCCGCCGCAAGTCCGACTACCCGCTGGCGGACCGGCTCGGGCAGCGTCACCGGCGGCTCGGGCAGCGTCACCGGCGGCTCGGGCGGCTGATCACCCGGCGGCTGCGGATCCGGAGGCGGCAGGCCCGGCTCGGTCACGTCGGCTCCCTTCTGCTCCGAGGGTAGGCCGTGCGCGGCTGATCTTCCGCGGTGCCGCTCGGCCGCCGGACCCGGCCGGTGCCGGCAAAATCTAGAAAACCCGGGGCAGAGCTCGGCGTGTCGAACCGGTTGAACTGTCGGTCGGGGCTCCTACCGTCACGAACATGACGGCGGCGCAGGCTACCCAGCTGGCCATCCAGGGCACGTTCGACGAGCTCGGCACGCCGTTGCGCGAGGTCAGCTTCGTGGTCGTCGATCTGGAGACCACCGGCGCCGGGCCGCAAGCCGGCATCACCGAGATCGGCGCGGTGAAGGTGCGCGCCGGCCAGCAGCTTGGCGAGTTTCAGACACTGGTCAATCCAGGCGCGCCGATCCCGCCGTTCGTCGCGGTGCTGACCGGCATCACCGACCTGATGGTGGCGACCGCGCCGCAACTCGGCGCAGTGCTACCGCAGTTCCTGTCGTTCGCCGACGGTTGCGTGCTGGTCGCCCACAACGCGCCGTTCGACGTCGGCATGCTGCGCCGCGCCTGCGCCCAGCTCGGCTACCAGTGGCCGACGTTCGACGTGGTCGACACCGCGTTGCTCGCCCGCCGCACGCTGACGCTCGACGAGGTGGCCAACTGCCGGCTGGCCACCCTGGCGCGGTTCTTCCGGGCCGGCACCACGCCGAACCACCGCGCCCTGGCCGACGCCCGGGCCACCGTCGATGTGCTGCACGGCCTGCTCGAGCGGGTTGGCAGCTACGGCGTGTTCTCACTGGAAGAGCTCGGCACGTTCTCCGCCCGGGTGTCCAGGGCACAGGTGGCCAAGCGGCATCTGGCCGCCCGGATGCCGAGCGCTCCCGGGGTCTACCTGTTCAAGGACGCCCGCGGCGAAGTGCTCTACGTCGGCAAGTCCCGCAACCTGCGGGCCAGGGTGCGGACCTACTTCACCGCGTCCGAGACCCGCAGCCGGATCACCGAGATGATTGGCCTGGCCACCGACATCGTCCCGATCGTGTGCGCGACCGGGCTCGAGGCCGAGGTGCGCGAGCTCCGCCTGATCGCGGAGCACAAGCCGCGCTACAACCGCCGGTCCCGGTTCCCGGAACGCGCGCACTGGCTCAAGCTGACCACCGAGGCATTCCCCCGGTTGTCGCTGGTGCGGGAGATCCGGGAGGAGACCACCGGCTATCTCGGTCCGTTCGGCTCGCGCCGGGTCGCCGAGCAGGCCATGACCGCGCTGCACGAGGCATTCCGGATCCGGCAGTGCGCCACCAGGCTGTCGGTGCGGCGGCACTCCCCCGCGTGCGTGCTCGCCGAGCTCGGTCGATGCAACGCGCCGTGTCAGGGCGGGGAAAGCATCGAGGAGTATGGGCAACACGTGCGCGCGGTCGAGGCTGCGATGCACACCGACATCCGATCCTTGCTAACCGCGCACACCGGCCGGATCGACGCGTTGTCCTCGGCGCAGCGCTACGAGGAGGCCGGGGTTCATCGGGACCGGCTGAGCGCGTTCGTCCGCGCGGCCGCCCGGATGCAGCGGTTGACCGCCCTGATCGGTTGCCGGCAGCTGGTGGCTGCCTGCCCGAGTAGCACCCGGCCTGGCCATTGGGAGCTGGCTGTGGTCCGATCCGGCCGGCTCGCCGGCACCGGCGCGATGCCGCCCGGCGCGGTCCCGGCCACCTTCGTCGCCGCACTGGTGGCCAGCGCCGAGACAGTTGTCCCCGGGTCCGGACCGTTGCCGGCGGCGCTGGCCGAAGAGACCGAGGTGATCCTGCGCTGGCTGGAACAGCCGGGCGTCAGGTTGGTCCAGCTGGATGGGCAGTGGGCGCTGCCGATCCACGGGGCGGAGGCGGTCAAGCAGCGGCTCGACGCATCAGCCGCCGAGTCCGAGCTCACGCTCAGTGGCAGCGGTCGCCGGACAGTTCGCCCGATGCACCGTCCTGCGGGATGATCGGTCCGTGGTTATCCCGATCCACGATCGCAACCCGACCCGCGGGCCGGCGTATGTGACCTACGCGATCATCGCGGTCAACATCGTGCTGTTCCTGCTCGGCCCACTATCCGGATTCAGCAGCGCCTACGGGGACAGCAGGGTCGAGCGGGCCTGTGCCACGGACTCCTACTTCCGCGAGTACGCCGCCATCCCCAAGGAACTGGTGGACAACGATCCGCTCGACCCGGTCCGGGTGGTGGTGCGTACCGACGACGGCCTGGTCCGGTGCCCCACCGAGGACATCGACAAGGTGCCGATCCTGTCCGTGCTGTTCGCGATGTTCCTACACGGCGGGTGGCTGCACCTGCTCGGAAACATGCTGTTCCTGTTCGTCTTCGGCAACAACGTCGAGGATCGACTCGGCCACCTGCGCTACCTGCTGTTCTACCTGGGCTGCGGCTACCTCGCGACCTACGCGTTCGCACTGCTCAACTCCGATTCGGTGGAACCGCTGGTCGGTGCATCGGGCGCCATTGCCGGCGTGCTCGGCGCCTACCTGTGGATGTTCCCGCGGGCCAGAGTGACCAGCCTGGTGCCGTTCCTGCTGTTCATCCCGCTGGCGCTGCCGGCCTGGCTGGTGCTCGGGATGTGGTTCGTGCTGCAGTGGATCTACTTCCAGGGCGCCGGCGTGACCGAGGCCACCGGCGTGGCGTACGCGGCCCACGTGGCCGGATTCATCGCGGGGTTCGGCTACGCGGCGCTGTTCGTCCGCCGGCCCAAAGCGCCGTCCTCCGCCTACTACCCGGGTCCACCGGGATCGCGACCGTACTAGGCTGCCGTGCCGGGAGCACCTGCGGCCCGATGCCAGCCGCGGCGACTGTGAAGGGAGCTGGTCAGCAGTGATTACCGCGATCGTGCTGGTGAACGCGGCCGTCGACCGGATACCCGAGGTCGCCGAGGCGATCGCGGCCATCGACGAGGTGAGCGAGGTCTACTCGGTGACCGGCGAGTTCGACCTGATCGCGATGGTCCGGGTGCGTCAGCACGAGGATCTCGCCGATGTCATCCCGGGCCGAATCAACAAGATCGACGGGATCAGCAGCACCGAGACGCACGTCGCGTTCCGCACCTACTCGCGGCACGACCTGGACGCCGCGTTCGCGCTCGGCACCGGTTAGGCGATCACCAACCAGGTCGGAACGCGGCCGCCGGCGCACCAAGGAGAGAGTCAGTCGGCCGGAGGCCGCAGCCGTTGCGTCGCCGCCACCCAGCGGTCCAGCAGCGCGGCGGCGGAGCCGGAGTCAACCGCCTCGGCCGCCCGAGGCAGCGCCGCGGCGAGCTGGTCGACCAGCGGTGCCTCGGTCATCTGGAACGCCATTAAGGCCGCCGCCGCGTTGAGCAGCACCGCATCCCGGACCGGACCGGGTTCGCCGGCGAGCATCCGGCGGGCGATCGCGGCATTGGTCTTCGCGTCGCCGCCGCGCAATGTGGCCGCCGCAACCTTGGGCAGGTCGAGGTCCGCCGGGTCGAACCCGTGCTCGGACAGCTCGCCGGCGCGGGCCACCCAGACCCGCGAGGTCGCCGTCGTGGTCAGCTCGTCCAGCCCGTCGTCACCGCGGAACACCACCGCGCTGACCCCGCGCCGGGCCAGCACTCCGGCCAGGATGCCGGCCATCCGCAGGTCGGCCACCCCGACCGCCTGCGCGGACGGCCGGGCCGGGTTGGCCAGCGGGCCGAGGAAGTTGAACGTGGTGGCCGCGCCGATCTCGCGCCGGGGCCCGGCCGCGTGCCGCAGCGCCGGGTGGAAGCGCGGCGCGAAGCAGAACGTGATCCCGGTCTCCTCGACTACCGCGGCCACCGCGGCGGCCGGCAGGTCGAGCACGATGCCGAGCTCTTCGAGCAGATCGGCCGAACCGCAGGCCGACGAGGCCGCCCGGTTGCCGTGCTTGACCACGCGGGCCCCGGCGGCCGCGGCCACGATCGCGGCCATGGTAGAGATGTTCACGGTGTGCGACCGGTCGCCCCCGGTGCCGACCACGTCCACCGCGGCACCAGGCACCAGCAGCGGAGTGGCGTGCGCATACATCGCCGCGACCAGACCCTCGACCTCGTCCACGGTCTCGCCCTTGGCCCGCAGCCCGACCGCGAACGCGGCGATCTGCGCGTCGGTCGCCTCGCCGCCCATGATCTCGTTCATCGCCCAGGCGGTCGCGCCGGCCGTCAGGTTCTCCCCGCGCAGCAGCGCACCGAGGATGTCCGGCCAGCTGTTCACGAGACCGGCAGTCGGGCCAGCCGCTTGCGCATTAGTGCGGCCACCGCATCGGCCACCGCGACCGGGTCAAGCGGGTGCGGCACGGACGCGTCGGCGCGCGACCAGTTGGCCAGCCACGCGTCCTGCGGCCGGCCGGTCAGCACCAACACGGGCGGGCACTGGTAGATCTCGTCCTTGAGCTGGCGGCAGATCCCCATGCCCCCGGCGGGCACCGCCTCGCCGTCCAGAATCGCGACGTCCACGCCGCCCCGATCCATCGCGGCGATCACCGCCGGCTCGGTTGCGCACTCGATGTAGTCGACCCTGGGCAGCTCCGGGGCCGGCCGGCGGCCGACGGCGAGCCTGACCTTGGCCCGAGCGTCGACATCGTCGCTGTACACCAGCACGGTCATCTTCTCGGTGCTCGGCATGGGCGGGGTGTCCTTACTGTTCTTACCGGACAGATCGATCAGACCTGCTGGTCGGCGCCGATCTTATCGACTGGAGCGGGCGCCGGCAGCCGCAGGGCGGCCAGCGCGACCAGCGCGCCGAGCACGCACACCACCGCGGTGGCCAGGAAGATCTCCCGGTACTCCACCAGCAAGGCCTGCCGGACCGCGATCGCGTAGCCGAAATCGATCCCGCTCGGCGGTGGGATCGCGTCGACCAGCTCGTGGTAGCGGTAGAACCCCCAGGCGGACAGCGCGGCCACGCCGAGCAGCATGCCCATGGTCCGGCTGACCACGACGGTGGCCGAGGCCAGCCCGTGCCGGTCGGGCGGGACCGCGCGCAACGCGATCGCGGACACCGGGGCAACCACCAGACCCAGCCCCAGCCCGGCCAGCACCAGGTCGGTGTCCAGCCGCGGCAGGGCGACCGGTCCGAGCTGGTAGTTCGCGACCAGTACGTCGAGCGGCCAGCCGGCGATCCGGAAGTAGCCGAGCGCGGCCAGCGCCAGGCCGGCACCGGCCACCCAGCGCTCGTCCACGCGGCGGGCCGCGAGCCCACCGAGCAACGCGCCGACGGTGAGCGCGACCAGGAACCGGCTCAGCACCAGCGCGCCGCCGAGTGCGTCCTCCAAAAGCAGGCCCTGGGCGAAGATCTGGACGTCGACCAGCGTGATGAGCAGCGCCGCGCCGGAGGCGAAGCTCACCACGAGCGCGGCCAGGAACGGCCGGATCTGCACGCCGCTCGGATCGAACAGCCGCACCGGCCGGTTGGCGGCCTGCCAGAACCCGAACCCGACCAGCACCGCGGCGCCGGCTGCCAGCGTCGGCACTCCCCAGGACGGCAGCACCGAACGGTCCGGCTGCGGGTTGTAGAGGCCGACCACGAGCAGCCCGAGCCCGACCGCGAGCAGCAGGCCGCCGATCCAGTCGACCTGGGTTCGCACCGTCCCGTCGCCGGACCGGCCGACCTGCGCCGGCAGGCTAAGCCCGACCACCACCGCGGCGCCCAGCGCCAGCGGGACATTCAGCCAGAACACGGCCTGCCAGCTGCCGAGCAGGGCGGCAATCCCGGCGCCGTAGAGCGGCCCGATCACGCTGCCGAGCTCCTGCGCCGCGCCGATGAAGCCGAGCACCACCGGGCGTTGCCGGCGTTCCCACAGGTCCGCGGCCAGTGCCATCGTCACCGGCAGCAGTGCGCCGCCGGCGATGCCCTGCACCGCGCGGCCGGTCACCGCGACCGGCATGCTGCCGGCGATCGCGGTCAGCGCCGAGCCGGCCGCGAACGCCAGCAGGCAGGCCACCACCAGCGTGGTGCGGCCGTAGCGGTCGGACAGCTGACCGAGCAGCGGCATCGCCCCGACATAGCCGAGCAGGTAGCCGGTGACCAGCGGGGTGGCCTGCTCCAGCTTGCTGGGGTCGAGCCCGAGCGAGGTGACGATGTCGACCAGCAGCGTCACGACGACGTACGCGTCGATCGCACCCAGCAGGACGACCAGTCCGCCGGCTCCTAATGCCCAGCGGCGGCGCACCCCGACCAGTTCGGACATGCTGGGAGCCCCCTCACCGATCTTGGTCAAAATGGCGCTGACACGCCGTTATACACCCATGGTCAACACATCGCGCTGTCATGATCGCTGCGGCTGGTGGGGTAAGTCGACCGCGCCGGCCGCGGCCAGCCGATCCAGCCGGCGGTCCTCCCGCTCGGCCTCCCGTTCGGAGGCCCGGGCCCACTGGGCGAACAGCACGGCGAACACCACCAGGCCGACCAGGTCGCCGGTCACCCAGAGGATGCCGCCGGCGACCTGCTGGTCATCGAGCAGGCCGGGACCCCACTCCCGGTTCAGCGACTCGTACCAGGAGGCCGCCAGCACCGTGGTGGAACTCATGATCGCTACGCCGAGGAAGGCATGAAACGGCAGCGTGGCGAACGCGCCGAGCATCCGCAGCGGGTAGGGCACCCGGTTCGGCATCGGATCCAGACCGAGCAACGGCCAGAACCACAGGCAGCCGACCAGCACGAAGTGCAGGTGGTTGAGGTCGTGCAGCACCGGATTGCGCAACGTGGCCTCGTAGAGACCGGAGAAATAGAGCGCGAACGGGTTCGCGATGAAGATGGCGCCCGCCACGGCCGGGAACGTGAGCACCCTGGCCGGCCGGCTGTGCATGACCCTGAGCAGAAGTCGCCGGCCGGGTCGTGGCAGCGTGCGCAGCGCGAGCGTGATCGGCGCACCCAGCGCGAGG
>JAKEEW010000765.1 GCA_022616375.1 Sporichthyaceae bacterium | reverse complement strand
TGCTGGCCACCACGGTGCTGTCCGCGCTGACCGTGTATGCGTCCTCGGTGACCGACGAGGGAGCCGAACAGGTACTGGCGGCGTCGTCCTTCGCCGACACCGGCACCCGGGTCGGTGCGTTCATCGGCGCCGATCAGTACCAAGGCAGCGACCGATCGATCCGGGACGCAGTCGGCCACGCCTACGGCGACGACATCGAGTTGCAGGTCTATGCCAGCGGCCGCTCCTCCTCCTATGCCAGAAGCGCCGAGGTCGATGCCGAATCGCCGGATCTGATCGGCTTCGGGTTCTACGACGGCATCGAGGACTTCGCCCGGCTGGTCGGCGGTGGCGCCTGGCCGGGACGCAGCTCGGACGGCCGGATCGAGGTCGCGCTCCCGGCGGCCGCCGCCGAGCCACTCGACCTCGAGATCGGCTCCGAGCTCGAGATCGCCAACCGGGTGACCAAGAAGCCGATCACGGTGGTCGTCACCGGGTTGTTCGAGCCGCTCGACCCATCCGCACCGTTCTGGAACAACGACCAGCTAGTGCTGACCGGGCGGCAGCAGCTCGGGTTCCGCACGTTCGGGCCGATGGTGGTGTCCCGCCAGACGTTCCTGGACAACCTGGACGACAACGCGTCCATGCTCTGGCTGGTCGACCCCGATCTGGACGCGCTGAAAGAGATCGACTTCAGCGGCCTGGCCACCCGGATCCGCGAGCTGCCCGGCCAGCTCGGCGCGGACAACTCACGGACCACGATCAGCGTGTCGGTCCGGCTCGCGGACACCCTCGCCCAACTCGAGCGGGCCCGCCTGGTCGCCCGGTCCACGATGCTCATCCCGGTGCTCCAGCTGCTCGTGCTGGCCGCGTACGCGCTGCTGCTCACCTCGCGGCTGCTGGCCGAGCACCGGCGCACCGAGCACGCCCTGCTGCGCGCCCGCGGTGCCGGCACCGGCCAGATCGCGGCCCTCGGGATCAAGGAAGGGTTGCTGCTCGCGACGCCCGCGGCCCTGTTCGCACCGCTGCTGGCGCCACCGGTGCTCGAGGTGATCGGCCGCACCACCAGCGCGGCCGAGTTCGACATCCCGGTCCCTGGGGTGTCCGGCTGGGCGGTCTCCGCGGCGGCCGCCGCGATCTGCGCGCTGGCGCTGACCCTGCCGTCGCTGCGTGAGGCAGCCACCTATGTGGAGAGTCAGCAGGAGCGAGGTCGGGGCCGGCGCCGCTCGGCGATCCAACGCGCCGGTGCCGACCTGGCGCTACTCGTGGTCGCCGCACTCGCGTTCGTCCAGCTACGCCACTACGGCGGGCCGGTCGTATCGGTGACCGACGACAGCCAGGCCCAGACGCTCGGATTCGACCCCCTGATCGCCGCCGGGCCCGCGCTCGGGCTGCTGGCCGGCGGGATCCTCGCGCTGCGGCTAGTCCCGATGCTGTCCAGGGTGACCGAATCCGCCACTTCCCGGCGGACCAGCCTGGCTCCGGCGCTGGGTGCCTGGCAGGTCAGCCGCCGGCCGCTTCGATATGCCGGGCCCGCGCTGCTGCTGGTGATGGCGACGTCGATCGGGGTGCTGTCGGTCGTGACGATCGCGACCTGGCGGCAATCCCAGCAGGATCAGGCCGACTTCCAGGCCGGCGCCGACCTGCGGGTACAGCTCGCGGCCAGCCAACCGGCGGCGAGTGCCGGCAGCTGGCTGGCGGACATCCCAGGCGTCACCGCGGTGGCCCCGGCGCTGCGGTCGCAGGTGGACATCGACGACCAGCGGGTAGAGCTGCTCGCGCTGCCGGCCGGCACGGCACCACAGCTGCTCCGGATGCGTCCGGACCTGCTGGCCGGGCGCTCGGTCGCCGACGCGCTCGACCCGCTCGCCGCACCGCATCCGGTCACCGTCGCCGCACGGGTGCCGGGCCAACCGGTCGGGCTGGCGGCGGCGGTCCGGCTGCGCCCCACCGAGCCCGATGCCGCTGCGCCGGCCCCCACCGCGATCCTGCGGCTGCTGGTCAGGGACGGGGTCGGCGCGCTGTTCGCGGTGCCACTCGGCGAGCTGGTCGCCGACGGCAACCGGCACGAGCTGCG
>JAKEEW010000764.1 GCA_022616375.1 Sporichthyaceae bacterium | reverse complement strand
TACATCGCCTGGCGAAACCGTCACATCACCGACCCGAAGCTACGCAAGGTCATCCGCCGAGCCGCCACCATCAAACGGGCAAGGGTTGCCTGACGCGGTACCTAGCCAGCCGGGTGGAACCAGCCGGTTCGATCCGGCGTCTGAACGGCAACAAGCGGCTGAACGGCAACAAGCGGCCTGGCGCGGGAGGGCACGACGTGAAGATCCGGAGACTCTTCGGAGCGGTCCTCACCGTTCCGGTGATGATCAGCGGCCTGTTGCTGGTGACCGCGGGTCCGGCCGCCGCGTGCAGTTGCGCGGTGGCGAGCGAGCCCGAGCACGCCGCCAACGCCGATGCGATCTTCGTCGGAACCCTGGTCGACCGGGTCGACCCACCGCAGGACCGGATGTGGAGCAGCGCCGACCCGGCGGTCCTGACCTTCGACGTGAGCGCGGTCTACAAGGGCACGGTGCGTGCCAGGCAGCAGGTCGTCACCCCGATGAGCGGGGCCAGCTGTGGGTTGGAGCTCAACGGCACCGGTCCGTTCCTGGTGTTCGGCCGGGAAGCCGCCGACGGCATGATGACGCCGGAGCCCGGACAGCTGGTGTCCTACCTGTGCGGCGGGTCGAGGGCCATCGCCGGCGGTGGTGAACCACAGCTCGGCGCGTTCTCCGCGCCGCAACCACCGGGTGCGCAGCCCCCGGGCGGGCAGCCGCACGGTGCGCAGCCGCCCGGACCGGCCCCGTCGCCCGGTGACACGGGCGCCTCGCTGCCGGTGGCCGGCCTGGCCCTGGGCGGGGTGGTCCTGGTCGCCGCGGCCGGTGCCGCAGTCCTGGCGATCCGGACCCGCCGTCGGCGGCTGCTCGCCGGCTAGTTCGTGGATCATGTGCCGGCGGGCCGATAGTCGGCTCGCCGGCAGAAGTTGTCGGTGCGGGGTCGTACGGTGGATCCCGTGAGGCCAGTTACCAACATCGTGCGCAAGATGGACCCGTTCCGGGTGGTCAGCGATTTCCAGCCGTCCGGCGATCAGCCGCAGGCGATCGACGATCTGGAGCGGCGGGTCCGAGCGGGTGAGAACAATGTCGTGCTGCTCGGCGCGACCGGCACCGGCAAGAGTGCTAGCACGGCCTGGCTGGTGGAGCGGTTGCAGCGGCCGACTCTGGTGATGGCGCCCAACAAGACGCTGGCAGCCCAGCTGGCCAACGAGTTTCGCGAGCTGCTCCCGAACAACGCGGTCGAATACTTCGTCTCCTACTACGACTACTACCAGCCCGAGGCTTACATCCCGCAGACCGACACCTACATCGAGAAGGACTCCTCGATCAACGACGAGGTCGAGCGGCTGCGGCACAAGGCCACCTGGTCCTTGCTGACCCGTCGCGACGTCATCGTGGTGGCCAGCGTCTCGTGCATCTACGGTCTGGGCACCCCGCAGGAATACCTCGAGCGCATGGTCGGTCTGCAGGTCGGCAACGTGATCGACCGCGACCAGCTGCTGCTGCGTCTGGTGCAGATCCAATACCACCGCAACGACCTGTCGTTTACCCGCGGCACGTTCCGGGTCCGCGGTGACACCCTCGAGATCATCCCGATGTACGAGGAGCTTGCGGTCCGGATCGAGTTCTTTGGCGATGAGATCGAGCGGATCATGACGCTGCACCCGCTCACCGGCGAGGTCATCAGCGAGGAGACGGAGATCCACATCGCTCCTGCCTCGCACTACGTGGCCGGGCCGGAGCGGATGGAGCGGGCCATCCTGGGCATCGAAGCGGAGCTGGTCGACCGGCTGGCCGAGTTGGAGCGGCAGGGCAAGCTGCTCGAGGCGCAACGACTGCGGATGCGGACCACCTACGACATCGAGATGATGCGCCAGGTCGGCTTCTGCTCCGGTATCGAGAACTACTCGCGGCACATCGACGGCCGCGCTGCCGGCACGGCTCCGCATTGCCTGCTCGACTACTTCCCCGAGGACTTCCTGCTGGTCATCGACGAGTCGCACGTCACGGTCCCGCAGATCGGCGGGATGTACGAGGGCGACATGTCCCGTAAGCGCACCCTGGTCGACCACGGGTTCCGGCTTCCGTCTGCGTGCGACAACCGGCCGCTGAAGTGGGAAGAGTTCCTCAAGCGGATCGGCCAGACCGTATACCTGTCCGCCACCCCTGGGCCGTACGAGATGTCCCGGTCCGACGGAGTGGTCGAGCAGATCATCCGGCCGACCGGGCTGGTCGACCCGGAGGTCGTGATCAAGCCGACCAAGGGTCAGATCGACGACCTGGTGCATGAGATCAGGCAGCGGGCCGAGCGCGACGAGCGGGTGCTGGTCACCACGCTGACCAAGAAGATGGCCGAGGACCTCACCGACTACCTGCTCGAGCTTGGCATCCGGGTGCGCTACCTGCACTCCGAGGTCGACACGCTGCGCCGGGTCGAGCTGCTGCGCGAGCTCCGGCTCGGTGAGTTCGACGTGCTGGTCGGGATCAACCTGCTCCGGGAGGGCCTCGACCTGCCCGAGGTGTCCCTGGTGTCGATCCTCGACGCTGACAAGGAAGGCTTCCTGCGGTCCGGCACCTCGCTGATCCAGACCATCGGCCGAGCCGCCCGCAACGTGTCCGGCCAGGTGCACATGTATGCCGATACGGTCACCGACTCGATGGAGAAGGCGATCGAGGAGACCAACCGGCGGCGGGCCAAGCAGATCGCCTACAACCAGGAGCGCGGGATCGACCCGCAGCCGTTGCGCAAGAAGATCGCCGACATCCTCGACACGATCGCGCGCGAGGACGCCGACACCGAGCTGCTAGTCGGCGGGTCCGGCCGGGCGCAGAGCCGGGGCAAGACCCCGGTGCCCGGCCTCGGGCTGCGCGGCGACGTCGGGCGGCACGCCAAGGAGCTGGTCGGGATGCCCGCCAAGGACCTAGCCGACCTCATCCAGCAACTCACCGATCAGATGCACGCGGCCGCCGCCGAGCTGCAGTTCGAGGTCGCGGCCAGGCTGCGCGACGAGGTCAAGGAGCTGAAGAAGGAGCTGCGCGGCATGCAGGCCGCGGCCGGTTGATCGCTGGAGGCTCACCGATCGGAGGAGGCAGCACCATGGCGGCAGGAATCCAAGTCGTGATCGACTGTGCCGATCCGGCCAAACTGGCGCGCTTCTGGGCCGAGGCGCTCGGCTACGTGGTGCAGCCACCGCCGCCCGGCTACCAGAGCTGGGAGGACTTCCTGCGCGAGCAGGGAGTGCCCAAGGACAGGTGGAACATGGCCTCGGCGGTCGTCGATCCGGACGGCAAGGGACCGCGGGTGTTCCTGCAGCAGGTGCCCGAAGGCAAGGTCGTGAAGAACCGGGTTCACATCGATGTTGTGGTGACCGCGGGCCTGTCCGGGGACGAAGCGCTTGCCCGGCTTGAAGCGGAGTCCGAGCGTCTGCAGTCACTCGGTGCTGAGCGGCTTGACCTGTTGTCCGAGCTGGGCAGCACCTGGATCGTGCACCGTGATCCGGAAGGCAACGAGTTTTGTGTGCACTGAGGTCCGCGTCTAGTCGAGACCAGGAAGCCGCGATGACACTGGACGAGCTGATCGAGTATGGCCTGACCAAGCCCGGTGCCCGGCAGGAGTTTCCGTTCGGCGAGGCGACGCTCGTGCTCAAGGTCGGCGCCAACGGCGGCCGGATGTTCCTGCTCGCCGGCATCGACGGCGGCGAGCCGCACCGGGTAAGCCTGCGCTGTTGGCCCGACGAGCTGCCGGTGTGGCGATCCAAGTATCCGGCCAGCGTGGGCCCGGCACCGTACCTGACCGGCAAGCCGTGGAACGCCGTGCTGCTCGACGGTTCGGTGGCGGCTGCCGACCTGCGGGAGATGCTGGACATCTCCTACGACTCGGCCGTCGCCAGCCTGCCGCGCAAGCATCGACCGCCGGTCGCCGACCCGGGCGCCGACCTGGCTACGGATTCGGCATGACGCTGAACGAGCTGATCGACTACTGCATGGCCAAGCCCGGCGCGGAGGAGACCTATCCGTGGGGCGACGAGGAGCTGGTGCCGAAGGTCGGCGGCAAGGCGTTCGCCTTCATCTGGATGCAGGGCACCGCGGTCGGATTGCGCGCCAGCTCCACCGCGGTGGCCAAGGAGTGGCAAGACCGGTATCCGGGCGCGATCGAGCCGAGCGCGTACATCGGACGGCACGGGTGGAACAGCGTGCCGCTAGCCGGTCCGGTGCCCGATCAGGAGCTGCGCGAGCTCGTCGACATGTCCTACGACACGGTGGTGAGCCGGCTGCCGAAGAGCAAACGCCCGGTTTAGCCCGTTTAGGCGGCCGGCAACCGGGCGGTCCGCCTTGGTCGCCGGGCCGGCGCGGCGCGCCGAGTTGGACGGCAAACCCGCAGGTGCGCGAGACTGTGACCGCGTGGAGGGGAGTATTCCCTCGCGCCGGTGTCGTCATCACGGTCGCGATCTGCGACCCGGCTCCGGCGATCGGCACACCTCGCAGACCGTGCGGGGGTGTCGGTGGAAGAGACCTCCGGCGCCCGCCATAGGTCGCTGGGTTGCTGCCGGAGGTTAACGCCGTGGATATACCGTTCTCGATCTGGGCCGTCACGATCATCGGCATCGCTGCCGTGATCGCGTTCGACTTCGTGCTGGTCGCGCGGCGGCCGCACGAGCCCAGTGTTCGCGAGTGTGTCTACTGGGTGATCTTCTATGTCAGCCTGGCCATGCTGTTCGGGCTGTTCGTGGTGTTCAAATGGGGCGGACACTACGGCGCGCAGTTCTACGCCGGCTGGCTGACCGAATACTCGCTGTCGGTCGACAACCTGTTCATCTTCTTGATCATCATGAGCCGGTTCGCGGTGCCACGGCGCTACCAGCAGGAAGTCCTGCTGATCGGCATCATCCTGGCGCTGCTGATGCGCGGCGTCTTCATCGCCGCCGGTGCCGCCGCGATCAACCGCTTCCACGGCGTGTTCTACCTGTTCGGGGCGTTTCTGATCTACACCGCGATCACGTTGATGCGACACGACGAGGCGAAGGACTTCCAGGAGAACCGGGTCCTGCGGACGGTGCGCCGGGTGCTGCCCACCACCCACGGGTACTACGGCTCGAAGGTTACTGTAAAGATCGACGGGAAGCGGCTGTTCACCCCGATGCTGATCGTGATGGTGGCGATCGGCACCACCGACCTGCTGTTCGCGCTCGACTCGATCCCGGCGATCTTCGGTCTGACCCAGGAGCCGTACCTGGTCTTTGCCGCCAACGCGTTCGCACTGATGGGCCTGCGCCAGCTGTACTTCCTGATCGGTGGCCTATTGGACCGGCTGGTGTACCTCAGCCACGGGCTGGCGGTCGTGCTCGGCTTCATCGGCGTCAAGCTGATCCTGGAGGCGGCGCACAAGGACGGGGTGTCCTGGGCACCGGAGATCCCGATCTGGGTGTCCCTCGGGGTGATCGTCGGCACCCTGGCGGTGACCGCGATCCTGAGCCTGCGGGCATCGCGGGAGGACGGGGCCCGGCCGCGGCAACCGGTCGTGGTCGAGGTCGACGAGACGCTCGTCGACCCGACGCATCCGGAGCTGCTCGAGACCGCCACCGAGTCGCAACCGCCCGGCCCACCGCCAACCGGCCCACAGCAGGGGCAGGGCTAACCGACCCGACCGGCGGCCCGACACTCCGACCTGGGCGAAATCGCCTTGGCGCGGGATCCGTCGGCACTAGCGTGATCGCGTTCCTAGCTGCGCGAGCACGACGTGGGAGGCCGCAGTGCCGTTCATCCAGATCATCGACTACGAAACCGAGCGGGCTGGCGAGATGCAGCAGCTCGGCCAGGACTTCCGAGTCAGCCGGGCCGGCGATAGCGGCGGACCGACCTCGGTCACCGTCACCCAGGACCGGGACAACCCGAAGCGGTACGTGACGATCGTGGAGTTCGCGTCCTACGAGGAAGCGATGTCCACCAGCGACCGGCCGGACACCTCGGCGTTCGCCGCGAAGATGGCCGCACTCTGCTCGCGGCCGCCGACGTTCACCAATCTCGACGTGGTGGAGCAGCCGATCCGCTGAGCCGGTGACCGGCGGTGGTCGGTAGGTTCCGTGCTGTGCAATCGCCGGACCGACCCGCCCCCGCCGCACCGCGGATCGTGGTCAGGCGGGCGCTTCCGACCGCACCGGCCGACCGCGGCACCGCCTCGCCGTTCGTGGCCGAAGTCGGGCGGCAGAATCTCGAGCCGAGCCGGCGGATGCTCTACGTCGGGCCGGAACCGGCCGGTGACCGGGTCGCTGCGGCGCTGCGCGTCGACGCCGGCGATCCGGTGCTGGCCCGCCGCAAGCTGCTGATCGCGAACGAGGTCCCGGCCCGGATCGCGACCTCGTACTTGCGCGCCGACCTGTTCCAGGCGACCCGGCTTGCCGAGCCGGGCTTCGTCCAGCCGTCGCTGCAGGCCGCGATCGCCGAGTTGGGTTACCGGTTCGGCCGGGCGGTCGAGACCCTGATCGCGCGCGCCGCCACGCCCACCGAGGCGGCCACGCTCGAGCTTGGCGCCGGGGAATGGGTGGTCGAGGTGCTTCGGGCCTCGTACTCCGACCAGGATCAGCCGATCCACGTGCTGGAGACGGTCTGCGCGGGCTCACGGCACGTCTTCGAGATCACCCAGCCGGCCGGAGCCGACGAGTTCTAACTCGCCGGCCGCGAGCCACCGGCCGCGAGCCACCGACGGGAGCTACCAGCCGGGAGCCACCGACGGGAGCTACCAGCCGGGAGCCACCGGCCGGGAGCTACCAGCCGCGGGCGCGCCACTCCGGGATCGAGCCGCGTTCCGCGCCGAGCGTGGTGTCTCGGCCGTGACCGGGATAGACCCAGGTCTCGTCGGGGAGCGCGCCGAAGACCTTCGCCTCCAGGTCGTCCATGAGCGATCCGAAGTCGACCGGGTTGGCGGTCTTGCCGGGCCCGCCGGGAAACAGCGAGTCGCCAGTGAACAGGTGCGGATGCCCCTGCGGGTCGTCGTAGAGCAGCGCGACGCTGCCCGGAGTGTGCCCGACCAGGTGGATGGCGCGCAGTTCGCAGCGGCCGAAAGGGATCACGGCGCCGTCGTCGAGCGTCTGGTCGGTGTGCACCGGGATCTGCGGTGCGTCGGCCCGCCCGGCCAGCGTGCGGGCCTCGGTGGCCTTGACCAGCTCGGCCAGTGCCTGCCAGTGGTCCGGGTGCCGGTGCGTGGTCACGATCGTGGCCAGCCCGTCGCCGACCAGGCGCTGCAGCGTCGGCGCGTCGCTGGCCGCGTCGATCAGCAGCTGCTCACCGCTGTCGCGGCAGCGCAGCAGGTATGCGTTGTTGTCGTACGGCCCGACCGCGACCTTCGTGATCACGAGCTCGGTCAGCTCCCGGACGTCTGGCGCGCCGCCGACGTGGACGTTGCCGTGATAGCCGGGCATCAAGATCCTCCTAACTCCACTTGGGCAATGCCGGTAGCGGCGTGTCGTGCGGTTCTACCGTCAGCCCATCGCCGGTGGATCTTCCGATCAACCAGGCCATCAGCGCGGGCTCGGGCCCGCTGATCGTGATCGTGGCATCGGAGCCGGTCGGCCGGACCTCGATGTCGCGATCGGTGTCCTCGCAGTGCAACACCAGATGCGGGTAGTCCTCCCGGGTGGCCAGACCGTCGGTGATGTCGGACAGCGCCCGGGAGACCCACCCCGGCGGCCAGTGCGCCGGGGTGTAGCCCGCATCGAGATCTACGTGATGGATCTCGACCTCGTTCAGCCGCCGGACAAAGATCTCCCAGGCCGGGATCATCAGTCCGCCGCGCATCTGGACCTGGTTGGACCAGTTGGCCTCCGGAACCTGCTGAGCTGCCTCGGCGAACCGGGCCGCGCTGTCGACCACGTCGGCGGCCTGCTCGGCGGCCGGGCGGACCGCACCGGCGTTGATGTCGTCATGGCGAGCCTCCGGGCTCGCGTACATGGGCGTTTCCACCCCCGTGGCGGCCCAGATCAGTAGGTTGCGCAGAGCGTCGGCGTTGCGCGCGATGTGGGTCAGCACGTGCCCCCTGGTCCACAGCGGCAGCGGCGACGGCTCGGCCAAGTCGGCGTCGGTGAGCTGCCGCGCGGTGGCGATCACCCGGGCGGTGGCGCCGTCCACCTCGGCCAGGCTCGAGGTCGGGTCTCGGTAGCTCGTCATGGGCAGTCCTGAGGTGAGCTGCGGGGACAACCTGCTGGCTCACCGTATCGAGCCGCTCGGACAATCTGCGAGACCGGGTCGGCCCGAGAGAAACTGTCAGTAGACCTGCCTACGATGGGCGCGGCCTGGTAGGGACTAACGGCGAGGGAGAAAGGCGGATCAGGTGGCCGACCGACTCATCGTCCGCGGTGCCCGCGAGCACAACCTGAAGGATGTCTCGCTCGACCTGCCGCGAGACGCTCTGATCGTGTTCACCGGTCTGTCCGGATCGGGGAAGTCGTCGCTTGCCTTCGATACGATCTTCGCCGAGGGCCAGCGGCGCTACGTCGAGTCGCTGTCCGCCTATGCCCGCCAGTTCCTCGGCCAGATGGACAAGCCGGACGTCGACTTCATCGAGGGTCTGTCGCCTGCGGTTTCGATCGACCAGAAGTCAACGTCGCGCAACCCGCGGTCGACCGTCGGCACGATCACCGAGGTCTACGACTACCTGCGGTTGCTCTACGCCCGGGCTGGCCGGCCGCACTGTCCCGAGTGCGGCCGCCCGATCGCCAGGCAGACCCCGCAGCAGATCGTCGACCGGGTGCTCGAGTTCGACGAGGGCGCCCGCTTCCAGGTGCTGGCTCCGGTGGTCCGCGGCCGCAAGGGTGAATACGGCGAGCTGTTCCGGGAGCTGCAGTCCAAGGGGTTCAGCCGGGTCCGGGTGGACGGCGTGGTCTACCAGCTGACCGAGCCACCGACCCTCAACAAGCAGCAGAAGCACACCATCGAGGCGGTGGTGGACCGGCTCGCGGTCAAGCCGTCGGCCAAGCGCCGGCTCACCGACTCGATCGAGACAGCGCTGACCCTGTCCGGCGGTCTGGTCACGCTCGACTTCGTCGACCTGCCCGAGGATGACCCGCACCGGCAGCGGACCTTCTCCGAGCACCTGGCCTGCCTCTACGACGACCTGTCGTTCGAGGAGCTGGAGCCGCGCTCGTTCTCGTTCAACTCGCCGTACGGCGCCTGCCCGGACTGCACCGGGCTGGGCACCAAGATGGAGGTCGATCCGGAGCTGATCGTGCCCGACCCGGACCGGTCGATCGACATGGGCGCGATCGCCCCGTGGAACGCGGCGCACGCCATGGAGTACTTCTCCCGGCTGCTCGAGGCGCTGGCCGAGTCGATGAAGTTCAAGACCTCGGTGCCGTGGGCCAAGCTGCCGGCCAAGGTGCAGCAGACCATCCTGTTCGGCCGCGACATCCCGGTGCACGTGCACTACCGCAACCGATACGGCCGGGAGCGCTCGTACCACGCCACGTTCGAAGGCGTGGTGCCCTACGTGCAGCGCCGGCACGCCGAGGCGGAGTCCGACGCGAGCCGGGAGCGGTTCGAGGGATACATGCGGGAGATCCCGTGCGCCTCCTGCGGTGGCAAACGGCTCAAGCCGGTGGTGCTCGCGGTCACGGTCGGCGGCCACTCGATCGCCGACGTCGCCGCGATGCCGATCGGCGAGTGCGCCAAGTTCCTGCTCGGCCTCGACCTGACCGCGCGCGAGCAGCAGATCGCGGAGCGGGTGCTCAAGGAGGTCAACGCGCGGCTCGGGTTCCTGCTCGACGTGGGCCTGGACTACCTGACCCTGGACCGGGCGTCGGCGACCTTGGCCGGCGGCGAGGCACAGCGGATCCGGCTGGCCACCCAGATCGGGTCCGGCCTGGTCGGAGTGCTGTACGTGCTGGACGAGCCGTCCATCGGCCTGCACCAGCGGGACAACCACCGGCTGATCGAGACGCTGGTCCGGCTGCGCGACATCGGCAACACGCTGATCGTGGTCGAGCACGACGAGGACACCATCCGGGTCGCCGACTGGGTGGTGGACATCGGGCCGGGCGCCGGTGAGCACGGCGGGCACATCGTGCACTCCGGCTCGCTGGACGACCTGCTCACCAACGAGCGGTCGGTGACCGGTGCCTATCTAGCCGGCCGGCGGGCCATCCCGGTGCCGTCGGTGCGCCGACCACCCACCCCGGGCCGCGAGCTGGTCGTGCACGGCGCGCACGAGCACAACCTGCGCGGCATCGATGTGAGCTTTCCGCTCAGCTTGTTCATCGCGGTGACCGGGGTGTCCGGGTCGGGCAAGTCCACGCTGATCAACGACATCCTGTACAACTCGCTGGCCAGGGAGCTGAACGGGGCTCGAACGGTTCCGGGCCGGCACAAGTCGGTGTCCGGGGTGGAGCACCTCGACAAGATCATCCACGTGGACCAGAGCCCGATTGGCCGGACCCCGCGGTCCAACCCGGCCACGTATACCGGGGTGTTCGACCACATGCGCAAGCTGTTCGCGCAGACCACCGAGGCGAAGGTGCGCGGCTACCAGCCTGGCCGGTTCTCCTTCAACGTCAAGGGCGGCCGGTGCGAGGCCTGCGCCGGCGACGGCACAATCAAGATCGAGATGAACTTCCTGCCGGACGTCTACGTGCCGTGCGAGGTGTGCCATGGGGCCCGGTACAACCGGGAGACGCTGGAAGTGCACTACAAGGGCCGCACGATTGCCGAGATCCTCGACATGCCGATCGAGGAAGCGGCCGAGTTCTTCGAGGCGATCCCGCCGATCCGCCGTCACCTGCGCACGCTGGTCGACGTCGGGCTCGGCTACGTCCGGCTCGGGCAGCCCGCCCCGACCCTGTCCGGAGGCGAGGCGCAGCGCGTCAAGCTGGCCTCCGAGCTGCAGAAACGCTCCACCGGCCGGACCGTGTATCTGCTCGACGAGCCGACCACCGGGCTGCATTTCGAGGACATCCGCAAGCTGCTCGGGGTGCTCGACCAGCTGGTCGAGCAGGGCAACACGGTCATCGTCATCGAACACAACCTGGACGTCATCAAGACCGCCGACTGGATCGTCGACATGGGTCCGGAAGGCGGGTACGGCGGCGGCACCGTGGTGGCCGAGGGAACGCCCGAGGACGTCGCACTGGACGAGGCAAGCCACACCGGCGCGTTCCTCCGTCGGGTGCTCGGCGATCGGCTGGCCGGGTGATCGGAGGGTGAACCTGCGGCCGCCGCGATCCGTGAGAGGTACCAAGGCGGTAGCCGAGCATCCAGCAAAGGGAGAGACCATGACCGACCAGGCCGTAGCACGCACTGAGGACAGCACCGCTGCTGGCCCGAGCCGGCGGATCGTGCTGCGTGGTGTCGCCGCGACCGGGGCCGTCGTGGCGGCATCCGCCTTGGCCGCCTGCGACTCGGGGGGCAGCGACACGGCGACCACGCCAACCCCGACCCAGGGCGGGAGCACTCCGCCGACCACCGGCGCGCCGACCACATCCGCCCCGGCCGAGCCGCAGGCGCTGGCCAAGACCGCTGACATCCCGGTCGGCGGCGGCAAGATCTTCGAGCAGCAAGCGGTGGTCATCACCCAGCCCGAGGCGGGCGACTTCAAGGGCTTCAGCGCACGGTGCACGCACCGGGGCTGCATCGTGTCCAGGATTGAGGGCGGCACCATCTTCTGCCCGTGTCACGGCAGCCAGTACTCGATCGTGGACGCCTCGGTGACCGGCGGGCCGGCCCCGGCGCCGCTGGGCGAGGAGCAGATCGAGGTCGACGGGGACGACATCTTCCTGGTCGGCTGATTCCGGCTGGAACGCGGACCGCCCGGTTCGCGTATCCACCGCGTGTCGCATTCACAACCGAGCCTGCGCCCCGGCGCGGAGTCCTCAAGCGCCAACCCGTCGGGCGCCAACCCGTCGGGCGCCAACCCGTCGGGCGCCAACCCGTCGGGCGCCAACCCGTCGGGCGCCGACCCGTCGGGCGCCAACCCTCCGGGCGCTGGTTCGGGCGCCGTCCTGACCCGCCGGACGGTGCTGGCCCAAGCTGCCGGAGTCGCGGCCGCGGTTGGCGCCGGCGCGGGTGCCGTGGCCGGCCTGGCCGTCAGCGCCAACGACCCCGCGGGCCGCACGACGACGCCGGCCCAGTCGCGTCCGCCGGCTACCCCCGCCGGACCGCCGGCCACACCGGCGGACGCCAACCTGCTGGCAACCACCTCGGACGTTCCGGTCGGCGGCGGCCTGGTGATCGAGAGCGCCCAGGTCGTGCTGGTGCAGCCGACCAAGGGTGACATCCGGGCCTATACCGCGATCTGCTCGCACGCGGCCTGCCTGGTCGCCGTGGTGAGCGCGGACGAGCTGCGCTGCCCGTGCCATGCCAGCGTGTTCGCGACCTCGGACGGTTCGGTCCTCAGCGGTCCGGCACCGAGCCCGCTCGCCGCCCGAGACATCGCCATCGAGGGTACCGAGATCCGCCTCGCGTAGCCCCCAGTCCGGTCGGCCCAATCTGGTCGGAGGCTCGGCGTAGGGTTGGCAGCGTGGCTGACCCGGCGACCTATCGTCCTGCGGCCGGCACGATCCCCGACTCGCCGGGCGTGTACCGGTTCAGGGACGAGCACGGCCGGGTGGTCTACGTCGGCAAGGCCAAGAGCCTGCGCTCCCGGATCTCGTCGTACTTCCAGGACCTGGCCAACCTGCACCCGCGGACCCAGGCGATGGTGCTGGCGGCCGCGTCGGTCGAGTGGACCGTGGTCGAGACCGAGGTCGAGGCGCTGCAGCTGGAGTACTCCTGGATCAAGGAGCACGATCCCCGGTTCAACATCAGGTATCGCGACGACAAGAGCTACCCGTTCTTGGCCGCGACTCTGTACGAGGAGTATCCGCGGCTGCAGGTCATGCGCGGCGCGAAGAAGAAGGGCGTGCGCTACTTCGGTCCCTACGCCCACGCCTGGGCGATCCGGGAAACGCTAGACCTGTTGCTGCGGGTGTTCCCGGGCCGGACCTGCTCGAACGGGGTGTTCAAGCGGGCCCACCAGGTCGGCCGGCCCTGCTTGCTCGGCTACATCGGGAAGTGCTCGGCGCCGTGCGTGGGCCGGGTGGACGCCGCCGAGCACCGCCGCATCGTCGAGGACTTCTGCGACTTCATGTCCGGCCAGACCGCCACCTACGTGCGCCGGCTGGAGAAGGAGATGCAGGTCGCGGCCGCGAATCTGGAGTACGAGCGGGCGGCCCGGCTGCGCGACGACATCGCCGCGCTGAACCGGGCCTTGGAGCGCAACGCGGTCGTGCTCGGCGACGGCACCGATGCGGACGTGATCGGGTGCTCCGAGGACCCGCTAGAGGCCGCGTTCCAGGTGTTCCACGTGCGTGGCGGCCGGATCCGCGGTCAGCGCGGCTTCGTCGTGGACAAGGTGGAGGAGACCGGGGTCGGCGACTTGGTCGAGCACTTCCTGCAGCAGTTCTACGGCGAGGAGACCGGTGAGACGGTCCCGCGCGAGGTGCTGGTGTCCGAGCTACCGGCCGATCCCGAGCCGCTGGCCGAGTGGCTGTCCGGGCGGCGCGGCTCGCGGGTTCAGCTGCGGGTGCCGCGGCGCGGCGACAAGCGCGCGCTGCTGGAAACCGTCGGGCGAAACGCCGGGCAGGCGCTGGCCTTGCACAAGACCAAGCGCGCTTCCGATCTGACGACGCGCAGTGTGGCGTTGCAGGAGATCCAGGACGCCCTCGGGCTGGAGACCGCACCGTTGCGGATCGAGTGCTTCGACGTCTCCAACCTGCAGGGCAGCGATGTGGTCGCGTCGATGGTGGTATTCGAGGACGGGCTGGCCCGCAAGAGCGAGTACCGCAGGTTCGGCGTTCGCGGGTTCGCCGGGCAGAACGACGTGGCCGCTATTCACGAGGTGGTGTCCCGCCGGTTCCGCCGCTACCTGGAGGAGCAGGAGGCGGTCGGGGCACTCGCGGACGTCGGCACCGGAGCAGCGGACGCGCTGGCCGAAGGCGGCCAGCCGCCGTCCGAGGACGCCGAGCCGCTCGCCGGCGAACCCACCGGAGATGCTGAGCTCGAGGCGGCGGCCGACGGCGTCGTGATAACAGACGCTCGTGGACGGGCGGTCGAGATGCCGGCACCGGTGACGGACGGCCGGCCGCGGAAGTTCGCGTACCCACCCAACCTGGTCGTGGTCGACGGCGGCGCACCGCAGGTGGCCGCGGCCCAGCGTGCACTCGACGAGCTGGGCATCGACAACGTGGCGCTGTGCGGCCTGGCCAAGCGGCTGGAGGAGGTCTGGCTACCCGGAGAGGTTGAGCCGATCATCCTGGCCCGCGCCTCCGAGGGCCTCTACCTGCTGCAGCGGATCAGAGACGAGGCACACCGGTTTGCGATCACGTTCCACCGGCAGAAGCGGTCCCGGTCGATGACCGCGAGCACGCTGGACCGGGTGCCGGGCCTCGGTGAGGTCAGGCGCAAGGCGCTGATCGCGCACTTCGGGTCGCTGCGCAAGCTCAAGGCGGCGTCGGCCGAGCAGATCGCAGAGGTTCCGGGGATCGGTCGGCGTACCGCCGAGGCGATCGTGGCCGCGTTGGCCGCCGGCCCGGCGCCGGCTCCGGCGGTCAACACCGCCACCGGCGAGCTGCTGGACGAGCCGCCCCCATGACGACACGGCCGCCCTCGCGCCACCGGACACGCCTTAACCTTGGGCACGTGAGCGAGCCAGTACCGGTAGGCGCGGCCGCCAAACCGGCGCCCGACCTGGTCATCATTTCTGGCATGTCCGGCGCCGGACGATCTACCGCGGCCAACGCGCTAGAGGACCTGGGTTGGTTCGTGATCGACAACCTGCCGCCGGCGTTGATCCTGCAGATGGTGGAGCTGGCGGCCCGGTCCCAGGGTGCGGTGCCCAAGATCGCGGTAGTGGTCGACGTCCGCGGGCGCTCGTTCTTCGACGCGTTGCACAGCACGCTCGACACCCTGGACGAGCGTGCCATGTCGGCCCGGATCCTGTTCCTCGAGGCCTCGGACAGTGCACTCGTGCAGCGGTTCGAAAGCGTCCGCCGGCCGCATCCGCTGCAGGGCGAGGGTCGCATCGTGGACGGGATCTTCCGGGAGCGCGAGCTGCTGCGGGAGTTGCGGGGTGAGTCGGACATCGTCATCGACACGTCCTCGCTCAACGTGCACGAGCTGCGCGCCAAGATCGACACGGCGTTCGGCCCGGAGCTGCCGCCCGGGCTGCGGGCCACCGTGGTGTCGTTCGGATACAAGCACGGGCTTCCGGTGGACGCGGATCTGGTGCTCGACTGCCGATTCCTGCCGAATCCGCACTGGGTGCCCGAGCTGCGCCCGCACACCGGGCTCGACCCGGACGTGAAGGCCTACGTGCTCGGCCAGCCGGAAGCACCGGAGCTGCTCAAGCGGTACGCCGAGCTGTTCGCCATCATCGCGGCCGGATACCTGCGCGAAGGCAAGCGGTATGTCACGGTTGCGGTCGGTTGCACCGGCGGCAAGCACCGCTCGGTGGCGATGGCCGAGCGCCTGGCCGAGCTCATCGCCGAGGACAGCGGCACCGAGGTCAACGTCGTGCACCGGGACCTGGGGCGGGAGTGAGCCATCGGGTCGTCGCACTCGGCGGCGGTCACGGGCTGGCCGCCTCGCTGTCCGCGTTGCGTCGGGTGACCGACCAGCTCACCGCCGTCGTCACCGTCGCCGACGACGGCGGTTCCTCCGGCCGGCTGCGCCGCGACCTGGGCGTGCTGCCGCCCGGTGACCTGCGGATGGCGCTGGCGGCGTTGTGCGGCGATGACGACTGGGGGCACACCTGGAGCGAGGTCGTGCAGCACCGCTTCCGCGGCGGTGAGCTGCACGGGCACGCGGTCGGCAACCTGCTCATCGTGGCGCTGTGGGAGCGGCTCGGCGACACCGTGGCCGGGCTGGACTGGCTCGGCCGGCTGCTCGGTGCGCGCGGCCGAGTGCTGCCCATGTCCTCGGTGCCCCTTGACATAGTCGCCACAGTTGATCTTGGGCCGAGCGCCGTTGGAGACGACCCGGCTGTGGCTGAGCACAGTGGGAACCTGGCGACCATCACGGGACAGGTGAAGGTCGCCACCACCGCTGGTGAGGTGCGCGGCATCAGTCTGGTGCCGTCCGATCCGCCGGCCTGCGCGGAAGCGGTGGAGGCGATCCGGGCAGCGGACTGGGTCGTGCTCGGTCCCGGCTCCTGGTACACCAGTGTCCTGCCGCACCTGCTGGTGCCCGAACTGGCGGCGGCGCTCACCGACACGAAGGCGCGCCGGCTGGTCGCGCTCAACCTGGTCGCGCAGCCGGGGGAGACCGCCGGGTTCTCACCGCAGCGGCATCTCGAGGTGCTGGCGGCACATGCTCCGGGACTGCGGGTCGATGCCGTGCTCGCCGATTCCGCAGCGGTCGCCGACGGGTCCGCGCTGCGGGACGCGTGCGCCGCTTTGGGGGCCGAAGTCGTGCTTGCCCCGGTAGCTGCGACCGACGGATCTCCGCGTCATGACCCCGAGCGGCTCGCACTCGCCTACGAGCAACTGTTCACCCATGGCAGGATCGACCCATGGCCATGACCGCATCCGTCAAGGACGAGCTGGCCAGGCTCTCCGTGACCAAGCCGTGCTGCCGCAAGGCCGAGGTGTCCTCGCTGCTCCGGTTCGCGAACTCGCTGCACATCGTGTCCGCCCGGATCGTGGTCGAGGCGGAGCTCGATACCGGCGCGACCGCGCGCCGGCTGCGCAAGGACATCGCCGAGGTGTTCGGTCATGCCTCCGAGGTGGCAGTGATCGCTCCCGGCGGGCTGCGCCGGCACAACCGGTGGGTGATCCGGGTGGCACAGGACGGCGACGTGCTGGCCCGGCAGACCGGGCTGGTGGACAGCCACGGCCGGCCGGTCCGCGGGTTGCCGCCCGCCGTGGTGTCCGGCGCGAGCTGCGATGCGGCGGCGGCCTGGCGCGGGGCATTCCTGGTGCACGGCTCGTTGACCGAGCCGGGCCGCTCGGCCGCCCTGGAGATCACCTGTCCCGGCCCGGAGGCCGCGCTCGCCCTGGTCGGGGCCGCGCGCCGACTCGGAGTGTCGGCGAAGGCCAGAGAGGTACGCGGGGTCGACCGGGTAGTAATCAGGGACGGCGACGCGATCGGGGCGCTGCTGACCCGGATCGGCGCGCACGAGAGCGTGCTGGCCTGGGAGGAGCGCCGGATGCGCCGGGAGGTGCGGGCCACCGCCAACCGGCTGGCGAACTTCGACGACGCGAACCTGCGCCGCTCGGCCCGGGCCGCGGTCGCGGCCGGCGCCCGGGTGGCCCGCGCGCTGGAGATCCTTGGCGAGGACGTGCCCGACCACCTGGCCGCGGCCGGCCGGCTCAGGCTGGAGCACAAGCAGGCCAGCCTCGAAGAGCTCGGCGCGCTCGCCGACCCGCCGCTGACCAAGGACGCGGTGGCCGGCCGGATCCGCCGGTTGCTGGCGATGGCCGACAAGCGGGCCCAGGATCTCGGCATCCCCGGCACCGAGGCCGATCTGCCGGGTGACGGAGATGGCGACGGCGAGGGCGATCGGGACGGCTCGTACCTGGATCTACCCGGCGTACCGGAGCAGGACCGGTCCGCGGCTCGGTTCGCCGGCACCTACTAAATCCGTCAGGCCGCTGGTCTGGCCTGCAGCTGGTCCGCTCCACCCGCGACGAGGCCGGCTGGGTGGACCGTGAACGGCTCGCGGTAGGGTCGCGATTGGTGACCCGTCCGCCTTGCACTGGGAGCATTTCGTGACTGTTCGGGTAGGCATCAACGGCTTCGGCCGGATTGGCCGCAACTTCTTCCGTGCGGTTCTTGCGCAGGACGCCGCGGACGTCGAAGTAGTCGCATACAACGATCTCGGCGACATCGGCACGTTCGCCCACCTGCTGAAGTACGACAGCATCCTGGGCCGGCTGCCAATGGATGTCCGGGTCGAAGACGACGAGCTCGTGGTCGGCGATCACCGGCTGCGCGCGTTCGCCGAGCGCGACCCGGCGGCGCTGCCCTGGAAGCAGCTCGACGTCGACGTGGTGCTCGAGTCGACCGGGTTCTTCACCAAGGCCGCGGACGCCCGCAAGCACATCGAGGCGGGGGCCAAGAAGGTGATCATCTCGGCGCCGGCCACCGACGAGGACATCACGATCGTGCTCGGGGTCAACGAGAACGCGTACGACCCGGCGAACCATACGATCATCTCCAACGCTTCCTGCACGACCAACTGCCTGGCGCCGATGGCCAAGGTCCTCAACGACGCGTTCACCATCGAGCGCGGCCTGATGACCACGATCCACGCCTACACCGCCGACCAGAACCTGCAGGACGGACCGCACAAGGATCTGCGCCGGGCCCGGGCGGCGGCGATCAACATCGTGCCGACCTCGACCGGTGCCGCGAAGGCGATCGGCCTGGTGCTGCCCGAACTGAAGGGCCGGCTGGACGGATACGCGCTGCGGGTGCCGGTGCCGACCGGTTCGGTCACCGACCTGACCGCGACGGTCTCCAGGGACGTCACGGTGGAGGAGGTCAACAACGCGTTCCGGACCGCGGCGAACGGTGCGCTGGCCGGCATCCTGCGCTACAACGAGGACCCGATCGTGTCCAGCGACATCGTCACCGACCCGTCGTCGTGCATCTACGACGCGCCGCTGACCAAGGTGACCGGGAACCAGGTCAAGATCGTCGGTTGGTACGACAACGAGTGGGGTTACTCGAACCGGCTGGTCGACATCGTCCAGCTCGTCGGTAGCTAGCGGAGCATGAAGACGATCGACGATCTCGGCGACCTGCGCGGCCGCCGGGTACTGGTGCGCGCCGATCTGAACGTACCCCTCGACGACGACGGCGAGATCACCGACGACGGCCGGATCCGGGCCAGCGTGCCGACGATCTCCACGCTGGCCGATCGCGGTGCCCGGGTGGTGGTGTGCTCGCACCTGGGCCGGCCGAAAGGGGTCGACCCGAACGTGTCGCTGCGGCAGGTTGCGGACCGGCTCGGCGAGCGGCTCAACCGGCCGGTGGCGTTCGCCACCGACGTGGTCGGCGATTCGGCCCGGTCCACCGTGGATGGTCTGGGCGACGGGGCGGTCGCTGTCCTCGAGAACCTGCGGTTCGAGCCGGGCGAGACCAGCAAGGATGACGCCGAACGGGGCGCGTTCGCCGACCGGCTCGCCGGGCTGACCGAGCGCTATGTCGGGGACGGCTTCGGCGCGGTGCACCGCAAGCACGCCAGCGTCTACGACGTGCCGGCCCGGTTGCCGCATGCCGCCGGCTACCTGATCCAGGCCGAGCTCAGGGTGCTGCGCCAGCTCACCGAAGACCCGGCCCGGCCGTACGTGGTCGTGCTCGGCGGAGCCAAGGTCTCGGACAAGCTCGGCGTTATCGTCAACCTGCTCACGACCACGGACCGGATCCTCATCGGCGGCGGCATGATGTTCACGTTCCTGGCCGCGCAGGGCCACGAGATCGGTAAGTCGCTACTCGAAGCCGACCAGCTGGATACGGTGCGGGGCTACCTGACCGAGGCCACCGAGCGTGGTGTCGACCTGGTGCTCCCGGTCGACACGGTGGCCGCGACCGAGTTCGACGCGGGCGCGCCGCACGACATCTACCCGGTCGACAAGATCCCCGCGGACCGGATCGGCCTGGACATCGGCCCGGCCACGGCCGAGCGGTTCGAGCAGGCGCTGCGGGACGCCCGGACGGTCTTCTGGAATGGCCCGATGGGCGTGTTCGAGCTGCCCCCGTACGCCGCCGGTACCCGGCGGGTGGCCGAGGCGCTGACCAAGGTCGACGGACTGACCGTGATCGGTGGCGGGGACTCGGCGGCAGCGATCCGCGCGCTCGGCTTCGACGAGGACCAGTTCGGCCACATCTCCACCGGGGGCGGGGCGAGCCTGGAGTATCTGGAGGGCAAGACCCTTCCCGGCCTCGCCGCCCTGGACGACTAGCATCCGCACGACTCGGCAACCGCGATCGGATTCGGATCGCGGGGACAGGAACCGCACAGATGGCGACCTCGCGCACTCCGGCCCGCCAGCCGCTGATGGCCGGCAACTGGAAGATGCACCTCAACCACCTCGAGGCGATCGCGCACGTGCAGAAGCTCGCGTTCGCGCTGACCAGCAAGGACTTCGACGCGGTGGAGGTGGCGGTGCTGCCGCCGTTCACCTCGCTGCGGTCGGTGCAGACCTTGATCGCCGGCGATCGGTTGCGGATCAAGTACGGGGCGCAGGATGTGTCGGCGCATGAGGATGGCGCCTACACCGGCGAGGTGTCGGCCTCGATGCTGGCCAAGCTGAGCTGCAGCTACGTCGTGGTCGGGCACTCCGAGCGGCGGGCGTACCACCACGAGACGGACGAGCTGGTCAACGCGAAGGCACGCCGAGCGCTCGGCCACGCCCTCACGCCGATCGTCTGTGTGGGGGAGAGCCTGGAGATCCGGCAGGCCGGCGGCCAGATCGAGCACACCCTCAGGCAGCTCGACGGGGCGCTGGCCGGCGTGCCGGCCGAGCAGGCCAGGACCGTGGTGATCGCGTACGAGCCGGTCTGGGCGATCGGCACCGGCGAGGTCGCCACCCCGGCGGACGCGCAGGAAGTCTGCGCCGCGATCCGGACCAGGCTGGCCGAGCTGTACTCCGGCGACCTCGCCGACCATGTTCGGATCTTGTACGGTGGCTCGGTCAAATCGGGCAACGTCGCCGGGATCATGGCCGAGGTAGACATCGACGGAGCCCTGGTCGGGGGAGCTAGCCTTGATCCGGACGAGTTCGTCGCGATCTGCCGCTACCGCGACCAGATGACGTCGTAGCGGCTCGAACGTCGTAGGCTTACCCGGGTGGTCCGACCGGCCCACCCGTGGATGACGCAGAAAGCGCTGGTAGCCAAGAAGTGAAGATTGCCCTCTCGGCCGTGCTCATGATCACGAGCCTGCTGCTCATCCTGCTGGTGCTGTTGCACAAGGGCAAGGGCGGGGGTCTGTCCGACCTGTTCGGTGGCGGCCTGTCCTCGTCCCTCGGTGGTTCGTCGGTCGTCGAGCGCAACCTCGACCGCATCACCGTGGTGTGCGGAATCCTCTGGTTCTGTTCCATCATCGCGCTTGGTCTGCTGTATAAGACCTAGTCATTCGGCGCCGATTCGCCGGTACAAACACCGTCCAGTTACTTAAACTGTTCTGGCCGCGACATCGCGGTTGGGTAAGACCGCAGGGAGTGCATCAGTGGCAAGTGGCAACGCCATCCGTGGCAGCCGGGTTGGCGCTGGCCCGATGGGCGAGGCGGAACGCGGCGAGTCAGCTCCTCGGTTCTGGGTGTCGTACTGGTGTGCCAACGGACACGAGACCAGGCCGAGCTTCGCCCAGGACGGAAGCGTGGCCGCGCCGGAGACCTGGGACTGCCCGCGTTGCGGCTTCCCGGCCGGTCAGGACCAGGACAACCCGCCGTCGCCGCCCCGCACCGAGCCTTACAAGACGCACCTGGCCTACGTCCGCGAGCGGCGCAGCGACTCCGACGGTGAGGCGATCCTGGCCGAGGCGCTGGAGAAGCTGCGCACCACCGGCCGGCCCTGGTAGCGGTCGGCGCGCCTTAGCTAGCGGTTGCGGCCCCAGTCGGCCGACGGCAGATGCATGATCAATAGCGCGAGTGCGGCAAGCGTCGCGTTGCGGAATGCGGTATTGAGCCCGTTCCAGGTCGCAGACTGCCACATCGAGAACCACTCGCCGCCGATCGTGATGAAGCCGCCGACGAACAGAATGAAGATCATGATGATGCCGATCGTGGCGAGCCGGCGTGCCCGATCGTAGGGACCGCCTCGACTGATCGCGCGGATCCACTCGAACGTCGCCCAGGCGAGCATCGCCGTGATGAGCCACTCCCAGATGATCACGCCCACGTACGCCACGTTCTGCAGGCCGTCGCTCTTGATCGCCCGCCACATCAGGTGCTTGTCGTTGAACGTGTCGTCCATTTCCAGGACGTGGTGGACGAAGGCCTGGTTGGTGCCGAAGTCGGTGACATTGGTGATCGCGACCAGAAAGTAGTACAG
>JAKEEW010000763.1 GCA_022616375.1 Sporichthyaceae bacterium | reverse complement strand
CCTAGATCGTTGATCGGAAATTCCGTGCAGGTCCGGTGGCCTGCCGACACGGTGTCGGTGGTGCGTGATTTGATGCGTGAAGAGTGTCCAAGATCGGCGTGTTCACACACATCTGACCGTGGAGGTCTTCGTGATCGCCGACTTGGACACTCTCCTGATCGCACTCTACGTGGAACTGACCGGCCGCATCATCCCCTCGCTGCGACCCGGCCGTCGCGGGCCGGGCCGCCCGCAGGAGGTGACCGACGCCGAGCTGGTGTGTCTGGCGGTGGCGCAGGTGCTGCTGCGGTATGACGACGAGCGGCGCTGGCTGCGTGCGGCGCCGTGGCGGGTGGGGCACCTGTTCCCGCGGCTGCTGTCCCAGTCGGAGTACAACACTCGGCTGCGGCAGGCGGCGCCGTTGCTGGAGGCGGCGCTGCGCTGGCTGGCCGCCCGGACTCCCAGCTCGGCCGAGCTGTTGCGGCTGATGGACGGCACCCCGGTGCGCTGCGGGGCGTCGCGGGCGACCGCGCTGCGCTCGGACCTGTTCGGCTGGGCCGGCTACGGCCACGACGCCTCCCACCACTGCTTCTACTGGGGCGCCCGGCTGCTGCTGGTGGTCACCGCCGACGGCACCGTCACTGGGTTCGGGCTGGCCAACCCCAAGCTGGTCGGCGAGCGGGAACAGGCCCTGGCCGTGTTCGACCAGCCCGCCAACCTGCCACCCGAAGACACCCTGATCGTGTGCGACAAGGGCTTCGCCGGAGCCGACTTCCAGGCCACCCTGGCCGGCCACGGGCTGACCGTCATCCGCCCCGCACGCGCCGGCGAGCCGGACCCGAAGACTTTCCCCAACTGGCTGCGCCAACGCGTCGAAGCGATCATCTGGACGCTCAAAGGCCAACTCGGCCTGGACCACCACGGCGGGCGGGTCCGCTCCAGCCTGTGGACCCGCGTCGTGCAGCGCCTGCTCGCCCTCAACACCGTCATCTGGCACAACTGGACCATCGGCGCACCAGTCAAACGATCCCTGATCGCATACGACCACTGACCAGCAGAAAATTTCCGATCAACGATCTAGGCCCGCGCGGCGGCGGCGAAGGTCCTGGCCGACTGGGGTCTTGCCGAGCTGATCTTCGATGCGTGTCTCGTCCTCGACGAGCTGCTGGCGAACGTCGTGGTGCATTGCCCGGCCACCCGCACGGCCACGGTCGCACTTGTCTACGACGCCACCGGCCTTCGTATCGCGGTCAGCGACGTGAGCCACGTCGAGCCTCGCGT
>JAKEEW010000762.1 GCA_022616375.1 Sporichthyaceae bacterium | reverse complement strand
GCTCGCCGCCCTGCTTTCGGGAAGCGGCGGCGTCGATCCGCGGTGTTTTCTCCCTCGCGCCGCCGAGCCCCTTCGCGCCGCACCCGGCAGGTGTCTTGCCCCGGCCCGGGCTCGCGGTAAGTTGTGGCACTCTCCCATCCTGCGGCGCCACGCCGAGTCCCGTGGCGCGATGGCCATGACAGCAAGACACCACCAGACCGTCGCCTGCCCCTCCCTCGTGACGCTGCTCGTGCTGGCGGGCTGCACCGGCGGCTCCGCCGGGGATCCCGGCAACCGCGGACCGTTCGAGGTGTCGCTGATCTCGACCGGGTTCGGACAGGTGTTCCCGTACCGGATCCGACAGGCCGATCCCAACGGCTTTCCGGGTCAGGTGACGCTCAACATCGACGACATCAACGTGCTGAAGCAGAACGTGACGCCCAACAACGGCGTGCTGCCGGTGGGGACGTTCGAGACGACGGCGACGCTGCCGGATGGCAGCCCCGGCAACCAGTTCCTGCAGATGATGTTCTCGCACCGGCTGCAGGTGGAGAGCATCCTCGACAACAGCCTGGCGGCGCAGAACAACTCGGGCCTGACGACGGCGATCTCGGTGCTGCAGTACGACCCGGCGACCGAGACCACGCAGGTGGTGCCGGGCCGCGGCTTCGTGGGCGGCTACACCTACGCCAACCGCGGCGGCCAGCTGGTGCTGGTGCAGGCGGTCGCGTCCAGCGGCACGCCCAACCAGCTGTCGGTCCTCGAGCCGGAAGGCCAGGGCTTCCCCAACAACTTCAGCGGCGCCGAGGACCTAGTCAGCGAGAAGGCGTTCGTGTTCGTCGCCGACACCGACGACAGCCTGTCGACGCTCGAGACGTTCCCGACGGGCCAGCTGATCCGCATCATCGTGACCAGCGCCGTGCAGGACACCGACGGCAAGTTCTTGCGCCACGAGGTGTGCACGGCCACCACGGTCGGGCCCGATCCCAACCCGCCGGACGTGATCGGCCAGATCTCCGGTGCCCCGCTGCGCATCGATCCGGGCAACAGCATGCCGAACGTCGACCCGACGACCGTGGTGCGGGTCGAGTTCAACAAGCCGGTGCAGCCGGGCGACATGGGCACGTTCTTCGACCCGGCCAACCTGGTGCCTGGTCCGGGCGGGGTCACGATCTCGGTGACCGCGGCGGCCGCCACGTTCAGCGTGATCTACTTCGCCGACCCGGCGAGCTGGAGCGACATGTGCAGCTACGTGGTCACGCCGGCGTACAACCTGCCCGGGCAGAGCACGGTGAACTTCACGGTCAACTCGACCAACGTGCGCGGGCTGACCAACCTGAACCTGGGCAGCTCGTCGGCGACCGACTTCTCGACCGGCGACGGCCCGGGCGTGGTCAACGCGCCGGTGGCGCCCGAGGTGATCTACGTCGGCATGTCGGGCCCCAACCCCGGCCTGTCGGTGATCGACCTGAACGGCTTCGGGCAGGGGACGGGTGACCTCAACAACACGCGGTTCCCGCTCAACCCCAACATCGGCCAGCCCAACGTCGACCCGGCGTTGGCGCCGGGCACCAGCAACCTGGACGCGGGCAGCGCCGGGGTGTTCACGCTCACGCAAGACACGCTCGGCAACACGCTGCTGCTGAGCGATCCGCTGGTGGGGGCGATCGGCGACATCCACATCGGCAGCCCGCTCGACACGATCTTCAACAACTTCAACGTCAACCGGAACTCCAACACCAGCAACCAGACCAATCCGATATCGTTCCTCAACCAGGCGGGCAACTCGATCGGCATCGCGCCGCACCCGAACCCGCCGCCCGTGCGGATCATCCGCGCCGCGAAGTTCGCCGGCCGGCTCGGCTTCGCCCTCGAGCAGCCCACCTACGAGGCGATGGCCGAGGTGGCGCCGGACCTGTCGCGCGCCGCGCCGCCGCGGCTGCTCGAGGAGATCCTGCGCCTGCTGCGCGGCGGCCACGCGCTCGAGTCCTTCCAGATCCTGCGCGACATCGGCGCGCTCAAGGTGATCCTGCCGGTGATCGCGGAGTTCCTGCGCGAGGCTCCGGAAGGGGACCGCGTGCAGTTCTGGCGGATGCTCGAGGCGCTGGACCACCGCGTGCTGAGCGGCGCCGACGTGCCGAGCCCGGTGATGCTGGGGGTGCTGTTCGCGGCCCCGGTGCGGGCCAGCGCGCTGCGCGAGAACCAGCGCAGCTGGACCACGGTGGCCGAGCACCTGATCGGGCCGTTCGCCGCCGAGCTGCGGCTGCCGCGACGCGACGCCGGCTGCCTGAAGCGGATCTGCGGCGTGCAGCAGCGCTTCACCGCGCGTGGACCCAAGCGCTTCAAGACCGGATCGTTCCTGCGCGACCCGTACTTCGGCGAGGCGCTGCTGCTGTTCGAGCTCGGCTGCAAGGCGACCGGCGAGGGCTTGCCCGAGCTGCAGCGCTGGCAGGAGCT
>JAKEEW010000122.1 GCA_022616375.1 Sporichthyaceae bacterium | reverse complement strand
GTAGGGATTGCAGGCGGAGTCCAGCGAACGCAGCTCGACCCGGGTGGCCTGGCCCTTCGCCGGCTTGTACATCGGCACCCGGACCAGCGCGGACCGGTTGTTGTGGCCCCAGCACACGTAGGCCGGCGCCTCTCCCCCGGCGCCCGCGGTCTGCCGGGCGCCGCCCCACAACCGCTTGTAGGAGTTGACCCACTGGTTGGTCACCGCGCTGCACTCGGCCGCGTGCCGCAGCACGCCGGCGATGAACGCGCGGCCCACCTTGGACAGCTGGAACTCCGCGCCCGGCTCGTGGAACGCGTTGCGGTCGCCCTCGAACAGCGACAGGTGGGTGTGCATGCCCGACCCGGGGTGCTCGGTCAGCGGCTTGGGCATGAACGAGGCGTACACCCCCTGCTCGAGCGCGACCTCCTTCATCACCAGCCGGAACGTCATGATGTTGTCGGCGGTGGTGAGCGCGTCGGCGTAGCGCAGGTCGATCTCCTGCTGGCCGGGGGCGCCCTCGTGGTGGCTGAACTCGACCGAGATGCCCATCGTCTCCAGCATCGTGATCGCGGTCCGGCGGAAGTCGTGCGCCACCTCGTGCGGGGTGTGGTCGAAGTACCCACCCGAGTCGATCGGCACCGGCAGCTGGCCGGCTGCCGGGCGCCGCTCGAACAGGAAGAACTCGATCTCCGGATGGGTGTAGAACGTGAACCCGGCGTCCGCGGCCTCGGCCAGCGCGCGCTTGAGCACGTAACGCGGATCGGCGTAGGACGGGCTGCCGTCCGGCATCAGGATGTCGCAGAACATCCGAGCGGTGCCCGGCGCCTCTGCTCGCCACGGCAAGATCTGGAACGTGGCCGGGTCGGGCTTGGCCAGCATGTCCGACTCGTAGACCCGGGCGAAGCCCTCGATCGCCGAGCCGTCGAACCCGATCCCCTCGGCGAACGCGCCCTCCAGCTCGGCCGGCGCGACCGCCACCGATTTGAGGAAGCCCAGCACGTCGGTGAACCAGAGCCGGACGAACCTGATGTCGCGTTCCTCGAGGGTACGCAGGACGAACTCGTGCTGCTTGTCCACTGCTTGCCTGCCCTGCCGGGTCGCGGATGCGGGACGTTCAGTCTTACCGGACCGTGTTTCCGCCAGGTTACGCGCCCGCACACAGGGGCCAGTCGGCAAGATCGCTGTTTCCATGATCTCTCCGCGAGCCCACCTGCGGATCTGGCCCAAAGAGATCATGGAAACAGCGATCTTGGCGAGGGTGGGTGTTCGCCGGCCGGGCGCATTCGCGCATCGCCGCCGAGCCCGAAGTTGGCCCTGAGCAACGCCGGGCCGAGCAAGCCGTCAACGGTGGTTGACACCAGGTCGGTGTCAACCTAAGCTGACACACATGAACCAGGCGGCCGAACTGGCACATGGCGTAGACAGCAGAGACCCGAGGGTTGGATTGCGGGCCGTCTCGGCACTACGCCGGCTGCTCGAGGAGCTCGAGGCGCTCCAGGTCACCAATGCCCGCTCCCAGGGCTGGTCGTGGCAGGACATCGCCGGCGAGCTCGGGGTGAGCCGGCAAGCGGTGCACAAAAAGCATGCGGCCCGGCGTGGGCTGCTCCGGAGGGACTGATGTTCGAGCGATTCACCAAGTCGGCCCGGGCCTCGGTGACCGGCGCCCAAGAAGCCGCGCGCCGGCTCAAGCACGACCGGGTCGGCACCCAGCACATGCTCCTCGGTTTGCTCGGCCAGCCCACTTCGGTCGCCGGCCGAGCGCTCGCCGACCTCGCAGTGACCGCGGCCGATGTCGAGCGGGAGATCCTCGCCGCACTGGCCGGCACGCCGTTCGGCGTGGGCGATGCCGAGGCGCTCAGCGCGATCGGGATCAACCTCGACGAGGTGCGCCGCCGGATCGAGGCCACATTCGGCAAGGACGCACTCGGCCGGCGCGTCCGGCGGGTCAAGCACGGCCCGCTGTCCGGGCACATCCCGTTCACCCCGCGGAACAAGAAGGTGCTCGAGCTGAGCCTGCGCGAGGCGCTGGCGCTCGGCCACAACTACATCGGCACCGAGCACATCCTGCTCGGGCTGGTCAGGGAGGGGCAGGGCCTGGCCATGCAGGTGCTGACCAAGCTCGGGGTAAGCCCGGACGTGCTGCGCACCAAGGTGCTCGACGAGCTGCGCAAGGCCGGCTAACCGCCGACCCCCCACTGGATCATTACCGGCAATCTGTGCAAAAGATCACCCGATATGGGTGGATTGTCTGCGCAGATCGCCGGTAGTGATCCAAGACGGACGGCGAGCCCGCCTCCGGTCAGTTAGCTGGCCAGACCGGTCAGGGTGGCCACCACCAGCCCGCCCAGGGTGGGCAGATGGTAGCCGCCCTCCTGAACCGCAACCGTGGGGATGCCGAGCTCACCGAGCAGCACCCCGGCCCGGTGGTAGCCGTCCCGGCTGACTCGAAGCGGGCTCTCCGGGTCGTCCAGCGCGGCATCCACGCCGAGCGAGACCACCAATGCCTGCGGCTCGAACTCGGACACTTCGGTCACGATCTCGGTGAGCGCGGCCAGCCAGCCGTCGTCACCGGTCCCCTCGGCCAGCGGCAGGTTCCGGTTCGAACCGGTCCCGGCGCCCCGGCCGCGCTCCTCGGCGTACCCCACGTAGTGCGGGAACCAGCCGGCACCCGGGTCGACGTGCAGCGAGCCGTAGTACACGTCGGACCGGTCGTAGAAGATCGCCTGGGTGCCGTTGCCGTGGTGCGCGTCGATGTCCACGATCGCGACCTTGGCCGCCCCGGTGCGGCGCAGCCCCTCGGCGGCGACCGCGGCGTTGTTGAGGTAGCACGAGCCGCCGTAGCCGCTCGGGGTGGCATGGTGACCCGGCGGCCGGCACAACGCGTAGGCGACGCGGACGGCGGGCCCAGCAGCAGCACCCCGGACCAGGTCGACCGCGGTCAGCGCCGCGTCCACCGCGCCACGCATGGCCGCCCAGGAGCCGGGACCGATCAGCGTCATGGTGTCGTAGCCGTACCGCCCGGCACGGCCGTGGATCGCGGTCGGGGTGCGCAACGGCAACCCGCCGAGCAGCGCCTCGGTCGGGAACACGTACGGCACCACCCGGTCCTGCCCGACCAGTTCCTTGAAGCCGGCGCCCATCCAGGCGTCGTGGATCGTCGCCATGTGCATGACGAAGTCGGGGTCGTGGACCGCGTGCAGGACCGTCTCGTCGTGCCCGGTAGCGGGCACCAGCTCGGCGCCGGCGGCCACGAGCGCGTCCCTGATCACAGTGACCCGCTCGGCGACCTCGGTGCCCTGCATCGGCACCCCCACCCATACCTCGGCGCCCGGATCATGCAGCAGGGATGCCTCGGACCAGACCACAGGGACATTTCGCATGGGTGGCATCCTGACACGATGCCTCGCGTCCACGACATCGGCCTGACCATTGGCCTGCTCCCCTCCGGTCCCACCCGTTCGATCCTCGACGTGCCCGGTGTTGGGCTCGGCCACGCGACGATCTGGCGGGACGAGCCACCGCCGCCGCAGGGACGCGGAGTGGCCAGGACCGGGGTCACCGTGCTGGATCTGGGCGGCAACATGTTCGCCGAGCCGGTGCCGATCGGCGGCGCGGTGCTCAACGGCGCCGGCGAGTGCACCGGCTTCATCACGGCCGCCGAATGGGGGCTGGTCGAGACGCCGATCTTCCTTACCTCCACCATGCAGGTGGGCCGGGTGTACGACGCCGCGTGCGAGCTGCTGATCGAGGAGGAGCCGGCGATCGGCGAGGATGTGATCATCCCGGTCGTGGCCGAGTGCGACGACTCATTCCTGTCCGACGCACGCCGCATGCAGGTGGTCCGCGCCGACGTAGCGGCCGCGCTGGCCACGGCCCGGGCCTCCATCGGCTCGTCGGCGCCGCCGGCGGAAGGCTCGGTCGGATCAGGCACCGGAATGAGCTGCCTGGGCTACAAGGGCGGCATCGGCACCGCGTCCCGGGTCCTGGACAGCGGGCACACGGTTGGGGCGCTGGTGATGAGCAACTTCGGCGAGAAGGAGCGGTTGACCGTCGCCGGGGTGCCGGTTGGTCGCCTGCTGCCGCCGCACCCACCCGAGCAGCCACCCGCGCCGCCGGCCGGGTCCTGCATCGTCGTGGTAGTCACCGACGGCCCGCTGGACGCCGCCGCGTGCGCCCGGCTGGCTCGCCGGGCCGGGCTTGGGCTGGCCCGAACCGGGTCGTACGCCCACCACGGCAGCGGCGAGATCTTCCTCGGCTGCGCGGCCGGCCTGCGGGCCCCCCGTGGCACCGTCGCGGCCGGTCCGCCGGTGCCCGGCTCGGACCTCAACGACTACTTCGCCGCGGCGGTCGAAGCGACCGAGGAGGCCGTGCTCAACAGCATGCTGATGTCGCCTACCGTGGTCGGGCGGGACGGCAACACCAGCTACGGCCTGGCCCCGGATCAGGTCCGCGAGCTG
>JAKEEW010000761.1 GCA_022616375.1 Sporichthyaceae bacterium | reverse complement strand
GGCACTCCACCGGGCCGGGCCCGGTCGGTGGTGTTACCCGAGCTGTCATATCCGTAGGTGGTGAGTTGGGCGGATTGCCCGGGCGGGGTCACCGACAGCTGCGACAGGGTGTGCGGCTTGGACCCGGCCTGCCCCTGCGCCGGGTAGGTGTAGGTCGCGACGGTGTCCCCACCGGCCGCGTGCGACACCTGCTGGGTGCGCGACCCGACGGCATTGAACTGCCAGGACAACCAGTAGGGCGCCGGCCCGCCCAGCCCGCCAACCGACGGGTTCGGCACACAATCGCCGCTGGATGGGGTCCAGGCTTCGGTCAGCCGGCGCAGCCCGTCGTAGCGGAAACACTGCGTCTCCGCATTAGCCGTATACCCAGACGCGACCGGGGTGTCCTTGATCGAGGTGACGTTGCCGGCATGGTCGTAGCCGTAGGCGACCGAGGACACCTCGCCGTTGACGTCCTCGAGGTCGAGGTCGGCACGTTCGAGCCGGCCGGTGTCATCGGCGTAGTCGACGGACTGCCAGGCGAACTTGCCCAGGGTGTTGCCCAGGATCTGCTGGGCCAGCTCCCCGGTTGGGGTGTAGAAGCTGCCGTTGACGTAGGAGCCCTGACCGGCTAGGCGGGTCGGGCGGCCCAGCTTGTCGTAGCCGTACCGCAGCACCTCGTCCGGCAGCCCGCCCATGTTGGCGTCGGCGTTGCGCGGCAGTGTCTGGGTGGCCACCGACCCGTCCGGGTGGTAGCTGAACAAGGTGTCGTAACTGTCGGCCAGTGCCCCCTCGGCTCCTGGGATGGTGACCCGCGTGCCGGTCGGCAACCCGGTCGTCACGGAGTAGCCGAGCACCTGTGAGGTGTACTGGTTGGCGCCCTCGAGCCGGGAGGATGCGGTGGGCTTGCCTCGCATCAGCGTGTCGTAGGTCCACGACGCGCGCACCGGTCCGTTGGCTGCGTCCTGGCGCAGTTCGGTCTTTCGCCCGAGCTGGTCGTAGGCGTAGAACAGCTTGGTCCCGCGCGAATCCTCACGTGAGGTTAGCTGGCTGGCCGCGTCATAGGTGAGCTTGGTCAGCCCGGCGTCCGGATCCGTCAGCTCGATCTGCCGGCCGCGCAGGTCGTACTTGTACGACCAGGTGTTGTTCAGGGTGTCGGTGACCGTCTTGAGTTTGCCGGTCGGGAAGTACTCGTAGGTCGTGGACTGCGACGACCCGGTCGGCGCGCCACCCAGGTACTGGGTCAATGTCGTGGTCTGCCCGCGGGCGTCCGACACGGTCTTGGTCGCGGTGCCGCCCGCGGGCGGATCCACTGCGACGTAGTCGCCGCCATAGGTGCTCACCGTGCGCCATTTTTCGGGTTGGGTCGGGGACTGGCGCGGTGACGCGGTCGCGTTCCGTTTCCGGCCCCCGCCCGTCGAACCGTGCATGCGGTTCTCCCGCACACGGCTCACCGACGT
>JAKEEW010000760.1 GCA_022616375.1 Sporichthyaceae bacterium | reverse complement strand
GCGGTGGCCGGGTTCGGCTACGGCGAGGGGACGATCCTGCGCGGTCTGAGCGAGACGCTGGTCGATGAGACCAGCCGCCGCCCGACGTCTGCGGACAAGGTTCTCTCATGAGCGCGGCGAGGCTGGCCCTGCAACGGCTCACGGTGCTGGGCGACTGCCGCCCCCGGGTCACCCGGCCTGTTCCGACGCCGGTCACCGCCCAGGCCGGCCGGCCGGCAGCGACGCCGGAGACGGCGCGGGTCACGGTGATCATCCCGTGCTACAACTATGGCCGGTTCCTGCCGGACTGCGTCGGCAGTGTGCTCGCCGGCCAGGGCGTCGATGTCGATGTGCTCATTCTCGACGATGCCTCCAGTGACGACAGCGCCGATGTGGCCGACGCTCTCGCGGCGCGCGACCCGCGGGTCACCGTGGTGCGAAACCCGCACAACAAGGGCCATGTGCCCACGTTCCACCTCGGGTTCTCCCTGGCCCGGGGCGAGTTCGTGCTGCTGCTCTCCGCCGACGACCTGCTCACCCCGGGGGCGCTGGGCCGGGCCGTGGCGCTGCTGCAGGCGTACCCCTCGGTGGGTTTTGCCTATGGCTGGTCGCTGCCCTTCTCGGGCGAGTCCCTCCCGCCGGCCCGCACCGTGCCCCGCAGCTGGTCGGTCTGGTCGGGCCCCGACTGGCTGCGCTACCTGTGCCGGCGCGGCAGCAACGTCATCCGCTCCAGCGATGCGGTGATCCGCCGCAGCGTGCTCGACCGGGTCGGTGGCTACCGGGTTGAGCTGCCGCACAGTGGGGATTTTGAGTGGTGGATGCGTGCGGCGCAGGTGGCCGATGTGGGGATGGTCTGTGGGGTGGACCAGATGTACTACCGGCTGCATGGCGAGAACATGAGCCGCACGACCTATGCCAGCACGCTGATCAACCTGCGTGAGACGCTGCGCGCCTTCGACGCCGCGCTGTGCGGCACTGCGCTCGATGGTGCGGTCCTGCACCGTGACGCGACCGGTGCTGCGACTCCGCCCCGCGGTGCGACCGCCGGCCGGCCACGGCACCGCGCGGCGCTCAACGGGGCTGGCGTCCGGATGGACCTGGCGGTGCTGCGGCACACGGCGCACCGGACCTTGGCCCGTCGGGCGCTGGGGCATGCCGTGGCGGAGCTGATGACCGGCGACCCGTCCGGCGTGGC
>JAKEEW010000759.1 GCA_022616375.1 Sporichthyaceae bacterium | reverse complement strand
CGCACCGTGATGGCTCCCAGGATCTGGGTCAACAAGGTGCGTTCGAAGTCCCAGACGAACGTGCCGGCCGCGGACCGGTAGATATCGCGCTCACCGGTCGTGGTCAGCTCGGCCACCCGCCAGGCGTTTGGTCCGGCGTACCAGGCACGGATCCGGGTGGTGCCGCCGAGCAGGCGGCTGACGACGCCGAGCTCTCGCAGGTCGGGCAGGCTGATCCGGCCGTCGCTTTCGACATAGCCCTGGTAGGGCCGCTCAGCCGAGGCGAGCACCCGCTGGTGCAGCGTGGCCACGTCGATGTCCGGTTGGGGGACGGGCCAGGCCGATACGACGACCGGCAGGGCGCACACTGCGAGCACGGCACCGCCGACGGCGAACCACCGGCGGCTGGTTTCCCGGCGCACGTTCACCGTTCCACGGTATGCCGGTGAACGGCCGACAAGGCTGGCGAGATTACGCACACGGGAACGCTCGCGCCTGGGCGTCCGCGCTCGCCCGGTGGTGCCGGAACAGCTCCTGGACCTGCTCGATCGCCGGTGCCAGCGGGAACAGCTGGCGGGTGATCAGCTGGTCATCGTCGTCGGCTCCGACCGGGTGCCAGTACACCCCGTCGGCGGTCACGGTCACCTCGGGGACCAGCGACTCCACCGGCAGCTGCACCCCCCTCGGTGGCGACACCGCGGTACGCGACCGGGCGCAGGATCTGGTGCTCCCGTGGGATGCCGAGCCCGTCGAGGAACCCGCGCAGCTCAGCCCGCTCGGCGGCGTCGGCGCGGACCAAGGTGGCCGCAACCCGAACCGTGAACCCCTCGGCGATCGCGACCCGGATCCCGCCCAGCGCCTTGGCCCAGCTGCCCGGTCCGCGGTGCAGGTCATGCCGGTCGGGGGTGGCCGAGTCGAGGCTGATCTGCAGTCGCAGCCGGTCGCGGGGCATGTCGCGAAGCAGCTCCAGGCGCCGGCCACGAAACAGCATCCCGTTGGTGAGCAGCGTGGTGGGCAGCACCGCGGTGCAAGCGGCGACGATCTGCCCCAGATCGGGTAGCAAGAACGGTTCACCGCCGGTGAGCAGCAGTTCGGAGACGCCGGCCGCGGCGGCCTCCTGGGCGAGCCGGCTGATCCGGTCCGCGCCGAAGGCCCGGCGGTCGGCCTGCGGCGAGGATCGTACGCAGCAGTAGTCGCAGGCCAGGTTGCAGTCGAAGTTGGTGTACATCCACAGCCGGGTCCCCGGTCGGCGGGTTGCGGCCAGCTCGAGCACCGGATCGGGTGCCCGCCCGCGCCGCACCACCGCCGCGGTCGGGTCCCCACGGACGAGGGTGTTGCCCGAGCGCAGGCACCAGGCCCGCACCGTGGCCAGGTCGTCGGGTTCGGCGAGGCTCACCGTGACGGTGTCGCCCTCGGCGACGGCGCCGAGCCGCTCGACTAGGTCCACGATCACCATCGGGCGCTGATGCCTTGCTCGGCCACCGCCTCGAACAGTGAGGCGTACCCGTCGAGGTCGGGCGGCACCCAGCGGCGTAGCCCCTCCAGCTCAAGGATGCGCCGGTGCTCGGGCACCTCCCAGTCCATCGCGAGCAGGTGCGCGACCCACGGCCGGCTGCGCTGCTCCGGTAGCCGGGGCAGCGCGGTGAAGTTGCAGTGGCAGTACGCCGGGCTGGTCCACACCGCCTCTAGCACGCCCGGCATCAGCTCGTCGCGACCGATGGCGTCCCAGGTTGGGCCGCCGATCGCGGCGGCGTCGGCGTCGCCGTCGAGCACGAGGCGGATCGCGTCGAGCTCGCTGCGCCCGGTGTCGCCGTGTTTGCCCAGGTCGCTGTCGATCCGGACCAGCTCGACCGCGCCGTCGGACAGCCCCTCCCGACGCAGGTAGCACACGGGCAGGATGGCCGCCTGGGCGGAGTCGCGGCTGCCCAGCGCGAGCCGTCGCCCGGCCAGGTCGTGTACCCCCGCAAGGCCCGACCCGGCCCGGGCGACCAGCACGGTGCGAAACGCCAGATCGGTGTCGCGCATCGCCAGCGCGCGGCAGTTCCCGCCGGTCTGCAACACGGTGCGGACCAGGCCAGGTTGGTGTTCCAGGCGATGTCGATATGCCCGGCGAGCAGCGCGTCGACCTGCCGGGCGTAGGTGGAGAACAGCACGAAGTCCATCGGCGCGGCTGAGCCGTCGAAGTAGTCGCGGATCCCTTCCCAGATCGGCACCATGTTCGGGGTGTAGGCGACCGCGCCGACGACCAGTGGCTCACCCATCGTGGGCACCCGCCTTTCAGAACAGGGGTTGGCCGGTGATGGCCTTGCCGTAGAAGTCGTAGAGGGCATCGGCGGTCGGGGCCATCACGTGACCGGCCCTGGCGTCGCGGAAATACCGTTCGAGCTGCAGGTGGCGGGAGAACGCGGCGCCTCCGCAGACCCGCATCGCGTCGTCGGTGATCCTCAGCGCAGCGTCGTTGGCGGCGGCCTTGACCCCGAGCACGTGCGGCGTGGTCGCGTCGTCCGGTGCCGCGATGGACTCGGCGGCGGTGCGCAGGTAGGACCGCTGGGTGGCCAGCTCCACCGACATTTTCGCCAACCGGGCCCGGATCGTGGGCAGCTCGGCCAGCGTCTGCCCGGTCTGGGCGAACCTGGCCGCGCTGGTGTGCGAGACGGCGGCGTCGACCGCGGCGCCGGCCAGGCCGAGTGAGACGGCCGCATTGCCCAGGTTGAACCAGGGCAGCACGGTGCCCATCATGATCCCGAACCCGGCTGCCGAGTCGCCGATGCGCATGCCGGGCGTAGCCAGGACGTCCAGGGTCATCGGCGCCGAGTCGTTGCCGCGCATCCCCATGCCCCGCCACGGCCCGGCGACGGCAAGACCGGCGGTGCCGCGGGGCACCGCGTACAGGTCGATATCGGTCGCACCGCCGCCCGCGGTCAACGTCGACACCACGAACAGGTCGGCGTTGCCCGCCGAGGTAACCCACGACTTGTCCGCCCGCACCCGCGCGGCATTCCCCTCCGGCACCGCCCGGGACACCGGGGCCCAGAAATGCGACCGGGAGCCCCGCTCGCTGAACGCCAGCGTGCCCAACACCCGCCCGGTGGCCAGGTCGCCCAGCAGGCCGGGGCTGCCCGGTGGTGGGCCGGCCGCGACCGTCATCGCGGCGCTGACATGCATCAGGTAGATCATCGCGGTCGATCCGCAGGCGGCGGCGAGGGTGCTGACGACCTCGCTGAACTGCACCGGCCCGGCGCCGACCCCGCCGCTCTCTACCGGCAGGGTCAGCCCGAGCAGGCCGGAGGCGCGCAGTGCGTCCACCGACTCGGTCGGGAACATGCCGTCGGTGTCGACGTCGGCTGCGGTGTCGCCGGCTGGTCCAATACCGGCTCGAGCCGGGTATCGAGATCCACTGGTCAGTGCCTTTCGCGTAGATCGGCGGGAACCGAAACGGGGATTAGCCCGACTACGGTCAGGCCGATGCCCAAGCTGAAGAGCAAGGAGAACGTCGATCCGTCCCCGCCCAGCCAGTTGGTGTCGCGGCCCAACTGGGCCAGTTGCAACCCGGCTGCGGCGAGCAGGCCGACTCCCGCAGCCGCTACGAGTCCGCGCCGGCCCAGCCTGGCGGCGACGACGGCAAGCGCGCCGATCACGAGCAGCACCGCCACCGCCAGCCCGCCCAGCCGGACCAGCCGGAACTGGATCGGACCAGGAAATCCGAGCACGCTGCTGGCCACGGTGCCGACGCCGAGAACCAGCGCCGCCCTGTTCAGCCGTTCGACCACCGCATCGCTCCATCCCGCTCGAACTAGGACGCCCGCAGTAGCAGCCGGGCAAGCCGGCCGTCCGAACCGCGCCACACCGGCCGGAGTACACCGTCCAGGCCACCGGAGCGGCCCGCGGCCACCGCGAACAAGGCCAGGTGGGCAAGGATCATCAGGTAATGGGCCCAGTGCCACTCGTTCGGCGCGCGCAGCACCGACAGGGTGATCACCAGGCTCTGTGCCGCCCCGACCAGCGCCCAGAACCGGGTCGCCAGCCCGACCAGCAGGAACGCCCCGATGCATGCCTCCACGAGCAGCGTGACCCAGGCGAACACGATGAAGTTCGGCAGCACGACATGCTCGACCAGCCACGCATAGGGCGTGAACACCGGATAGTCCACGGCATAGCGGGTGAACTGGTACAAGCCCTCCGGTGGCGTGCTGCCCTCGCCGAACCGCGGCGGCACCTTCCAGTACGCGTTCTGGATCCACAAGAACGCGACACCAACCCGCACCACCGCGATCAGCAGCCTGGCGCTGCGCGAGTTGTCCAGCCCCGAAGCCTCGGGAGAAGCCACCGGCGCGGGCGTCGTCGCCATGTCTCGATCTACTGACCCTGCGGACCACGGGGCAAGAACAGGGGACCTTACCGACCTATGACGGTGCGCCCGCCCGCTGTCAGCGCCAAGATTCCCAAGGAGCCGCCGGCGTGAACCGACACAGCTCCCATGAGCCCCTCGATGGCCGCTGGGCCGCGGGTCAGTTGGGCGGCGGGTCGGCAAGTGTGGCGACCTGGTGGAGGCGGGCGGCGCACAGCGCGAGGTAGCGCTGTTCGGGCAGGCTCGCGGTCATCCGCGCCGCCAGCAGGTACGACCCGCGCGCCTGGGCCAGCTCGCCGGCACGTTCGAGCAGGTG
>JAKEEW010000121.1 GCA_022616375.1 Sporichthyaceae bacterium | reverse complement strand
CGGCTGCGGCCGACGTTTCGCGGCTCCTCGCTGGAGCAGCAGAGCCTGGATCGCTACCGGATGGCGATCGATCCCTTCCGCAAGCTGATCATCGGTGGGATCGCGGCGTTCCTCGGGCTGATTGCCGGATCGTCCGCGTCCGGCGAGTGGCGGACCTGGCTGCAGTGGCGCAACGCGACCTCATTCGGCGTCCAGGATCCGCAGTTCCACCGGGACATCTCGTTCTACGTCTTCACCTATCCGTGGTTGCGGTTCCTGCTCGGGTTCCTGTTCGCCGTCGTGATCCTCTCGCTGATCGCGTCCGCCGTCACGCACTACCTCTATGGCGGGATCCGGACCCAGGGCTCCGGTGACCGGATCACCACCGCGGCACAAGCCCACCTGTCTGTGCTGCTCGGCCTGTTCGTGCTGCTCAAGGCGGTGGCGTACTGGCTGGACCGGTACGGGTTGGCAATCCGCGGGGACGACCGGTTCCGCGGCTGGACCGGGCTGCGCTACACCGATGTCAACGCGGTGCTGCCGGCCAAGACGATCCTGGCCGTGATCGCGTTCATCTGTGCGGTGCTGTTCTTCGCCAACCTGGTGCGGCGCACCTGGCTACTGCCCGGGATCGGCTTCGGGCTGCTCGTGCTGTCCGCGATCCTGATCGGCGGGGTCTATCCGGCGCTGGTCCAGCAGTTCCAGGTCAAGCCGTCCGAGCGCAACCTGGAGTCGCCCTACATCCAGCGCAACATCGACGCGACCCGCGACGCCTACGGGATCGACGACGCCGAGATCCAGGAGTACGACGCCAGCACCAACCTGACCGAGGATCAGCTGCAGGCCGACACCGAGTCGACCGCGAGCGTCCGGCTGCTCGACCCGGCGATCGTCTCGCCGACGTTCCAGCAGCTGCAGCAGGTGCGCGGTTTCTACGGGTTCCCGCTGTCGCTGGACGTCGACCGGTACATGATCGACGACAAGCTGCAGGACAGCGTCGTCTCGGTGCGCGAGCTCGACCTGTCCGGCGTGCCGGCCGACCAGCGCGGCTGGATCAACGACCACCTGGTCTACACCCACGGCTTCGGCATGGTGTCCGCGCTGGGCAACGCTCGAGACTCGGCCGGGCGGCCCATCTTCACCGAGTCGAACATCCCGCCGACCGGTGAGCTTGGCGACTACGAGCCGCGGATCTACTTCGGCGAGCAGTCGCCCAACTACTCGATCGTGGGCGCGCCCGAGGGCCGGCAGGACACCGAGCTGGACTACCCGGACGACAGCAGCGGCACCGGGCAGCGCAACACCACCTATACGGGTGACGGCGGGGTCGCGCTCGGAAACCCGTTCACCAAGCTGCTCTACGCGGTGAAGTTCCGTGAGATGAAGATCTTCCTGTCCTCGGACGTGAACTCCGAGTCACGGATCCTGTACTTCCGCCAGCCTCGGGAGCGGATCGAGCGGGTGGCGCCGTGGCTGACCCTGGATTCGGATGCGTACCCGGCCGTGGTGAATGGGCGGATCCTGTGGATCGTCGACGGCTACACCACGACCAGCGGTTATCCGTATTCGGCGCGCACCACGCTCGGCGAGGCGACCCTGGACACGCTGACCACCGCGCAGCGGGCCGTGATCGCGCCGCAGAACCAGGTCAACTACATCCGTAACTCGGTCAAGGCGACCGTGGACGCCTACGACGGCACGGTCACGCTGTATGCCTGGGACGACACCGACCCGGTGCTGCGGACCTGGATGAAGGCGTTCCCGGATGCGGTGAAGCCGCGCACCGACATCAGCAACGAGCTGATGGCGCACCTGCGCTACCCGCAGGACCTGTTCAAGGTGCAGCGCGATCTGATCTCGCACTACCACGTGACCGATCCCGGCTCGTTCTTCTCCGGGCAGGACTTCTGGCGGGTGCCGGAGGATCCGACCCCCACCACGCCGACCGGCCGCGGCCAGCCGCCGTACTACCTGACCATCAAGATGCCCGGGCAGGAGAACGGGGTGTTCTCGCTGACCTCGACCCTGGTGCCGGTGAACCGGGTCAACCTGGCCGCGTTCATGGCCGTTGATGCCACCCCTGGGACGGATTACGGCAAGATCCGGGTGCTGCAGTTGCCGCGGAACACGGCTATTCCGGGGCCCGGTCAGGCCCAGAACAGCTTCCGGTCTGATCCGGAGATCACGTCGGCCTTGTCGCTGCTGACCCGCGGTGGGCAGTCCACGGTGGAGTTCGGCAACCTGCTGACGCTGCCGGTCGGTGGCGGATTGTTGTATGTCGAGCCGGTCTACGTCAAGGCCGCGTCCGGCACCTCGTTCCCGCTGTTGCAGAAGATCATCGTGGGCTTCGGCGACAACGTGGCGATGGCTGACACACTGCCGCAAGCTCTTGCCGCGCTATTCACCGGCCAGCCGCCAGCGGAGGAGCCGCCTCCGGGCGAGGAACCTCCACCTGGTGAGGAGCCACCGACCGTTCCTGGTGGGCCGATCACACCTGAGCTGGCGGATGCGTTGGCGGATGCGCAGGCTGCGTACGCCGCGGCGCAGGCCGCGCTGGCGCAGACTCCGCCGGACTGGACCGCGTTCGGGCAGGCGCAAGCTGCGTTGCAGGAGGCACTAGACCGGGCGGCTCGGTTGAGCCAGACCGGAGGCGCGCCGACCGGCTCGCCCACGGCTAGCCCCACCGGGACCAGCGCACCGTCGACCTAGCGTTGAGGCTGCTCGGCCGCGCTTCGTAGGGCTTAGTCGAATCCGGCCGCCCGGTCCGTCCGGTCTGCTGCGGTCTGCGTCGCGGTCCGATTCGACTAAGCCCAGGGAAGCTGCCCGTTGGCGATCAAGGTCTGCGGCTTGATCACGCCGGCCGGCGCGGCCCTGGGCTGGGGATTTGGCCGTGGCCGGCCGGTGACGTAAGGTTGACCTGCAACCGACGCGGGGTGGAGCAGCTCGGTAGCTCGCTGGGCTCATAACCCAGAGGTCGCAGGTTCAAATCCTGCCCCCGCTACCAGGAAACACCAGGTCAGAGGCCCGGTCACCGGAAACGGCGATCGGGCCCCTGATCATTTGACCGCAGGATGACCGCAAGACCGGCCGGCACCAGCCGCAAGGTGGCAGTGCTCAGTGGCACCTGGTGACCCTCGACGAAGGTTCGCTTGAACTGATGAGTGCCGCATTCGCATCGAGGGGGTCAGGGGTTCGAATCCCCTCAGCTCCACCCAAAACACCAGGTCGCTCGGTCGAGATTTCATCGCCGACCGAGCTGAAAGATCATCT
>JAKEEW010000011.1 GCA_022616375.1 Sporichthyaceae bacterium | reverse complement strand
CTACCGACTCAAAGACAAACGAAGGGAGGCCCACCAACCCGACTAGACCTGCTCAGAATTCAGCCGGCGGCAACTGCTCAACCTTCGGCCGGCGTTGACACGGGTCGCCTCCAGGATTGATCTAGTGAACGCGTCCAACAGATGGCTATCGAGGTCGTCAAGGTGGATCCAGCAAAACTCGGAGTGGCTGGCTGAACACAGCCTCACCTCGTCGTTCTGCACAGATACGAGAAAGTTGAGTTGGACGTTGTGCAGCCCGCGGAAACGGCGTTCGCTCCTGAACTCGGAGTAACCGATGAGTTCGTCGACCTTGCCGTCCAGTTGGGTTTCCTCACGAAGCTCCCGCACCACCGCGTCTTCTACCGACTCACCATGAACGACGCGACCGGCAGGTATTCCCCATACGCCGGGGAGGAACCGTTCCCCATTGCTCCGCTTGAGAAGCAGGAATCTGTCGTGATGGACGGTTGCCGCTCCGACCAGCACGTTGAAGCGTCTCGACAGCACGAGCGAGCCGGTCATGTCGGTGCTCCAATCGCAGCAAGATTCTCGAGAAATGGATTGATGAATGCCTGGTGCGTCATACCGCGATCCTCAGAAGAGCCGATCGTCCGGGTTGTCGAGGCCGCGCAATGCGTCGTAGTCCAGCGTGACGCAGCCGATCCCGCGGTCGGTGGCCAGCACCTTGGCCTGCGGCTTGATCTCCTGGGCGGCGAGGATGCCGCGGACCGGAGCGAGCACCGGGTCGCGGTTGAGCAGGTCCAGGTACCGGGTCAGCTGCTCTACCCCGGCAATGCACCCACTCCGGTTGATCTTCCGGTCGCACGCAAGAACCTACTCGAACAGCCCACGAATGTCGGCGGCGTCGAGGTTGGCGCCGAAGGCGTTCCCGTCGTCCATGACGTCGGAAAACAGCTCCGCCTTGCGTGCCTTGAGCGCCATCACCTTCTCCTCGATAGTGTCCTTGGCGATCAGGCGGTACACCATCACGTTGCGGGTCTGCCCGATGCGGTGGGTCCGGTCGACCGCTTGGGCCTCGGTCGCGGGGTTCCACCACGGATCGAGCAGGAAGCAGTAGTCGGCCTCGGTCAGGTTCAACCCGAACCCACCGGCCTTGAGGCTGATCAGGAACACCGGGCACGATCCGGTCTTGAACCGTTGGATCACCTCGGCCCGGTTTCGGGTCTTGCCGTCGAGGTAGCAGTAGTCGACGCCCTCGGCGTCCAGGCGCGCCCGGACCAGGTCGAGGAAGCCGGTGAACTGGCTGAACACCAGCGCGCGGTGCTCGCCGCCGGTCACGTCGCGCAGCTGCTCGAGCAGCGCGTCGACCTTGATGCTCGGCAGGTCGCGGTGCTCGCTGTCGACGAGACCGGCATGCAGGCTCAGTCGTCGCAGCAGCGTGAGCGAGCGCAAGATGGTGAACCGGTTGCGATGCAGGTCGTCGACCAGGCCGAGGACCTTCTGTCGCTCCCGTTGCAGGTGCCGTTGGTAGACCGTGCGGTGCCGTGGGTGCAGCTCGAGCTCGAGGACCTGTTCCTGCTTCGCCGGTAGGTCGGCCGCAACCTGCTCCTTGGTGCGGCGCTTGACCAGGGGTTTGATCCGCCGCCGCAACTGGGCGAGCAGCTCGCTGTCGGTGCGCCTTTCGATCGGCCCGGCGTAGAAATCGCGGAACCGGGTCGGGCTTGGGAACAGTCCGGGTGCGGTGATCGACAGCAACGACCACAGCTCCATCAGGTTGTTCTCCATCGGCGTGCCGGTGATCGCGAGCTTGAACGGCGCGGGCAGCCGCCGGGCGCACTGGTACGCCTTCGACCGGTGGTTCTTGACGAACTGGGCCTCGTCGAGCAGCAGGCCCGACCAGTCCAGCGCGGCGTAGGCGTCGAAGTCGAGCCGGAACAGCGTGTATGAGGTGACCACCACGTCCGCGCCGGCGACGACTTCGTCGAGGCGCTGGTCGCGCCTGCGCAGGGTGTCCGAGATGGACACCACGGTCAGCCCCGGTGCGAACCGGCTGGCCTCGGCCGCCCAGTTCGCCACCACGCTCGTGGGCGCGACGACAAGGAAGGGGGCGATGCCGGGCTCGGTCTGCGTGGCGTGGCAGATCAGCGCAAGCGACTGAAGCGTCTTGCCCAGCCCCATGTCGTCGGCGAGGATGCCGCCGAGCCGGTGCTCCCACAGGAATGCCAGCCAGCCGAACCCGTCGGCCTGGTAGGGCCGCAACCGGGCCGACAGTGTGCCTGGCCGCGGTTTCGGCGCTACGGAGTTGACTGCTAGTAGACCGCCGACCTGTTGCTGCCACGCCTGGGCTTGCCGGTCGACGACACCGAGCTCGGCGAGCTCGCTCCACAGTCCGGCCTGGAAACGGCTGATCCGCGGCGGGCCGTCGGGCTGGTCCTGCAGCGCCTGCGCCTCTTCGATCAGCCGCCGCAGCGACTGCAGCTGCGGCTTCTCCAGGGAGAAGTAGGCACCGTCGGCCAGCAGCAGGTGCGACTCGTTACGGCTCAGGGCGACGAAGATATCGGTGAACGGCACTGCCCGGCCCTCGACGGTGATCGTGACGGCGAGGTCGAACCAGTCCGTCTCGCCGGCCACCTCATCGGTCGACACACCGATGCGCACCGAGTCGCCCGCCTCGCGGTAGTCGGCAGGCTCACCGCTGGTCTCGACGACCACCCCAGGATGCCCGTCGAGCAGGGGCAGCACCTGGGTGCTGAACCGCATGGTGTCGATACCGGTTAGCGCGCTTCGCGGCGCCAGCGGCTGGTCGGCGTCGACGCAGCGCAAACCCAACTCCTCCAGTCCCACGTCAAGGTCGGCGACGATCTCGCGCTCCACGTCCAGGTCGCGGTAATCCGCTTCCTCGGTCGGATACAGCGGGGCGCGCAGCCGCGAGTCGCCGACCTCGTACACCCAGTCCCACGCGAGTTCCAGGTTGTGGTCGGGGCCGTAGGTCGCCCGCAACACCAGGGTCGGGTCGGAGATGGCCGGTGGCGTGAAGCAGCCATCGGTGGAGATCACCGCTGCCAGGTGCCGCAGCCTTGGGTAGTACTCGTCGCGGAAGCGGGTGTGGTCGGTGGCCGGAACGTCCAGACGCTGCCGATCAAGCGCCAGCCGCTGCAGCCGAGGTGGCGCCGGTCTGGCGAGCTTGGCCAGCCGCAACGGCCACTCGCCGAGGTCGGCCCGGTGCGCGGTGTCCGCGCGGTCGGCGTAGACCAGGCCGTGACCCTGGGTCCCGATGAACACGATGGGGACGGCGTCGGTTGGCGCGTCGTCGACGCAGATGACCGGTGCGATCGTCAGCATCCCGTTGTCCGCGCGGGTGACGTCCAGACTCAGCTCGGCGTGGCCGTAGGGGTCCAGAGTGCCAAGCCCCCTTCTTTCATGCACCAGCCGAAGTCCGGTCCGGTCGGCCTCGTCCAGCAACGGCCACAGCTGGGCGGACTCGAACGCGGACAGGTCGATCGTCTTCTGCTCGCCGTAGGAGTAGTAGGCGTAGCCAGGGCGAGTGCCCGCGGAGCTGTACAGCGCATACAGCTCCCGCAGCAGCCGTACCTGCTCGGGGTGGTGCTCGCCGGAGTAGCGCAGGTTGCCGAGCTGGGTCCAGCTCAGGCCGCCGGCGACCCAGCCGTGCTTTCCCGGGCGCACGAGCCGAGCCAGCAAGCATGGCTCCGGGTCGGCGCTGGCCGCTCGGGCCCAGGCCTGTCGTGGCGCCGCGGACAGCTGCAGCGCGATTGCCAATGGGGTCCTGGCGGTGCGGCTCGACGACCGTGCGGGCGAGTCGAGCAGCGATGCCAGGGCCCGCTCCCACGGCTCGGGACTCTCACCGGGATCCGGGCGGTCGGCCGGGCGATCCGGGTCGGCCGCGCTCAGCACCAGGGCCACGACGTGCTTGCAGTCAAACCCGACCGGGCAGCTGCACTCACCCCGCTCGAACCGGTGCACCACCCCGTCGGTGGACCGGAAGCGTGCCGTTGTGGTGTAGAAGTTGCCGAGCCCGCCGCGCACGGTGCCAACCAGGGCGCCGGCCGAGGGACTCCACAGCGAGCGCACCACCGCGTGCTGCTGGAGATAGTGAACCCCCCGGGCGTAGGTGTCCGGCCCGGCGGACTCCGCCAGGCCGGCAGGATCGATGTCCACCGGGACCTCATGTCGCACGCGGCGACGCTAGCCACCGGCACCGACAATCCGGGTGCGACATGCCGTCGACACACGGATCTGGTGCCAGTGGGAACAGTGTGATCCCAGGTGCGGAGGGTGCCGGCCGACGTGGACTCGGAACAGCGGGCGGTCGGGTCGTCGAGCCCGGGGTATCCGCTAGAACAGCCTCAGCTCATCCCGATCCGCACCCCGCAGCGCGTCGTAGTCGAGCACCACGCAGCGGATGCCCCGATCCTCGGCGAGTACCCGAGCCTGGGGCTTGATGGTCTGGGCGGCCAGGACACCACCAACCGGGGCGAGTAGGGGATCGCGGTTAAGAAGATCAAGATATCGGCTCAGCTGGTCAACAGCGTCGAGGCCAGCAACTCGCTTGACCTCGACCGCGTGGTACCGCGGCCAGGCGCCGCCTTCACTAAGATCGACCCCGTCCAGCTCGGCCCGGCGTTTCACCTCGATCGCGACCGCGGCGCCAGCGGCGTCCCGGCACAGGATGTCGACCGGTCCGATCGCGGTCTGGTGCTCCCGGCGGACCAGAGTCCAGCCCGCGCCCAGCGTCTCGATGTTCGCCGCGAGTAGCTCCTGCAGATGCGCCTCTACCCCGTCCTTGGACAGCCCAGGATCGACGCCGAGCTCGTGACTGGAGTCGTGCACGATCTCCTCGATCGAGATGATCAGTTGCTCGCCGGCCCGGTTGGTGACGGTCCAGGTGCCGTCCTGCTCCCGCAGCGTGCAGGGCGGGCTCATCCAGTTCAGCGGCTTGTAGGCCCGGTCGTCGGCGTGGATGGACACCGAGCCGTCGGCCTTGACCAGGATCAGCCGGACGGCCAGCGGCAGATGGGCGCACAGCCGACCGCGGTAGTCGACCGAGCAGCGGGCGATGACCAGGCGCACGCGGCTATTGTGCCGGGCCGTGGCACACTGGCCGGCCATGGCACGAGAGTTCGCCAAGATTGGCGTGGTCGGGCTCGGCACCATGGGTGCCGGCATCGCGGAGGTGTTCGCCCGGACCGGACTGAGGGTCACCGGTGTCGAGCAGTGCGCGGACTGGCTCGAACGGGGCCGCGGCCACCTCCAGTCGTCGACCGATCGCGCGGTCAAGCGGGGCAAGCTGACCGCCGAGGGTCAGCAGGAGATCCTGGACCGGATCCGGCTGACCACCGAGCTATCCGCGCTCGCCGACGCGGACCTGGTGATCGAGGCGGTGCCGGAGCGGCTGGAGATCAAGCACGACGTGTTCGGCGCACTGGACGCGGTTTGCACCCCGGACGCGGTGCTGGCGACTAACACCTCGTCGCTGCCGGTGACCCGGATCGCCACCGAGTCACGGCATCCGGCCCGGGTGCTCGGCATGCACTTCTTCAATCCGGCCACCGTGCTCAAGCTGGTCGAGGTGATCCGCACCGAGCAGACCGCGGGCGGGCTGGCCGAGGACATCGCCGCACTGGCCACCAGGCTGGGCAAGATTCCGGTCGTCGTGGGGGACCGGCCCGGGTTCGTGGCCAACGCGCTGCTGTTCGGCTACCTCAACCAGGCGGCCGCGATGGTGGAGTCGGGGCAGGCCGGCCCGGACGAGATCGACGCCGCGATGACCAGTGGCGCCGGGCTGCCGATGGGTCCGTTCGCACTGCTCGACCTGATCGGTCTGGACACCGCGCAGGAGATCCTGCTGACCATGCACGCGGACTCGGGCGAGCGGCGGCACGAGCCGGCGGCGAGCCTGCGGGCGCTGGTCGAGCAGGGCCGGCTCGGCCGCAAGACCGGGCAGGGCTTCTATACCTATGAAGCCGCCGGCTCCGGCAAGCGGACCGACCCACCGGCCGAGGTCGGTTCCGCGGCCGACGCCGGAGCCGCAGCCGCGCAGGCGGGAATTGTCGACATTTTGCTGTACCCGCATCTCAACGACGCGATCCGGATGCAGGAGTCCGGCTACGCCACCGCCGCCGACATCGACAACGCGATGACGTTCGGCTGCGGCTACCCGAAGGGGCCGTTCGAGATGATCACCGAACGGGGCGGGGTGAACGCGGTTCGCG
>JAKEEW010000758.1 GCA_022616375.1 Sporichthyaceae bacterium | reverse complement strand
GCTGGCCGGCGGGCCTAGCTGGCCGGCGGGGACACGTCGAACTGCCGCAGCCAGTACGCGTCGCCACTGCCCCCGGTCGCCGCCACCCCGGCCGCCAGCCAGATCATCGCCGGGAACAGCTCGCTCTCCAGCCAGTCCCGCTCGCTGCGCACGGTGAACTCCGGCGCACCGGCGTGCCCGACGAACCGGCTGATCTGGTAGGCGGCGATCGCCGGGTCGTGGCCGAGCCGAGTCTTGATCCAGTCCAGTGCCCCGGCCGGGTCGACTCCGCTGTCCCTGGCCGCGACCAGCCATCCGGCGGCGACGCCGAGCAGCACGGACAGGGTGAACTCGGCGGCCTGGTCGTCCTTCTCGTCGGCCAGGATGCCGGTCAGGAAGCCTTCGGCCGCGTCCGGGTCGTGATCGCGCAACATGCTGGCGACCAGCCGCTCCAGACTGTCGGCCGCCTCGTCGACCAGGACCTTGACCTGGCCGCGGTGATCCTCGGTCGCGATCGCGGCCCGGTGCCGGTTGACGGCCTCGTGATATGCCCGGATCTCCGCGACCGAGAGCTGGTGGGCGTTGTCGGCCGTGATCAAGTAGCCGACCTCGTGCCAGGCGTGCAGGTAGGCGGGGTCGATCGGGACGTCACCCGCCCCGACGGCTAACTCGTCGGCCTTGGCCCGCCAGTAGGCAGCCTGCCGATCGGCCCGTTCCCGCATCCTCGCCATCCCAACTCGTCGGTCCACAGCTGCGGCCGGGCCGTGGCCCCCCAAGATCATCACGAAGGTCCCGGTGTCGGACTCTAACCCGGCGATCCGCCACGATCCAGTGCGAGCCCCGACAAAGCCGGGTAGGTGGCCCGGATCTGCCCGGTATGCCAGCCGGCCCGGATCCTTGACACCGGACCGCACAGACACGATGTTGTGCATCGTCCCTGGTTGGGCGGATCTGGAGGGAGCGGCCATGAACTTTCTGTTTGCCGTCATGATCGGTGCCGTGATCGGCGCCGTGGGCGGCTACCTGCTGCGCGGCAAGCACCCGAACGCGCTCTGGCTGAGCCCGGCCCTCGCCGTGGTCGGCTCGGTGATCGCTTCGATCTTGGCCAGCGCGTTCGGCAAGTCCGGCTATGGCATGAAGGAGTTCGGTCTTCAGGTCGTGCTGTCGATCGTCGGTGTTGGCGTCGTCTACTTCCTCGGTAGCCGCAGCCAGGCCCCGACCTCGACCGTCTAGGCGGCGGTCAGCGCACGGAAGTTCCCACCACAAGGGGGGTGTCGGGCCAGCTGGCTCGCGCAAGATACGGCGTACCAGCTGGCACTCACCCGGTGGACGTGCGGCACGATGGGGGGATGGCAGATCCCAGCAACCGCTCGGAGTACGACAAGCTGCTCGCCGAGGTCGACGGCGCGCTGAGCGGCAAACCCGCAACCACCCCGGAGCGGCGGCCGGCACGAGCCGATCGCGGTGAGCTCGACACGGGTTCCGCACCCTCGCTGCGGGCCAGGTTGATGTCCCGGATCCGGGTCTCGTTCATCGCCGCCGCGGTCGCGGCCGGTCTGGTCTGGCTGCTGTTCGCGATCCTGCCGGTGCTCGCTTCCTGGTCCGGCGCGGCCGGCGCATTCATCGGCACGTTCGTCGCGGTCCTCGTGCTGCGCCGGCGCTGATGCCGATCGAGCCGTTCACCATCCGGGTCGACGATGCCGTGCTGGCCGACCTGACCGCGCGGATCCGCAACACCCGCTGGCCGGACCAGATCCCCGGGATCGGCTGGGACCAAGGCACCGACCTGGACTACCTGAAACCGCTGCTCGGCTACTGGGCCGACGGGTTCGACTGGCGCGCGCAGGAGCGCAAGCTGAACGGCTACCAGCACTTCCGGGTCGAGCTGGACGGGGTGCGCATCCACTTCGTGCACGCGAAGGCACGGCACGGCGACGGCATCCCGCTGGTGCTGACCCACGGTTGGCCGAGCGCGTTCGTGGAGCTGCTCGACCTGGTGCCGCTGCTGACCGACCCGGCCGGGCACGGCATCGACGGACCCGCGTTCGACCTGGTGCTCCCGTCGCTTCCCGGCTACGGCTGCTCCGAACGACCGGCCCGCATAGGGATCAACTACCGGTACGTGGCGCAGCTGTGGCACCGGATGATGGGCAAGCTCGGCTACCACCGGTACGGCGCCGGCGGCGGTGACTTCGGCGCCGGCGTGGCCAGCTATCTGGCCCTGGATTACCCCGACTCGGTGCTCGCCGTGCACCTGAGCAACCTGGAGCTGTATCCCTACCTCGGCCCGGGCTCGGCGCCGCTGTCGCTGGACGAGCAGCGCTACGTCGACGACCAGGACGGCTGGGCCGCGTCCGAGCGCGGCTACAGCGCGATCCAGTCCACCAAGCCGCAGACCCTCGGCTACGGCCTGACCGACTCGCCGGCCGGACTGGCCGCCTGGATCCTGGAGAAGTGGCGGACCTGGACCGACAGCGGTGGGGACCTCGAGCGCCGGTTCACCCGCGACTTCCTGCTCACGCTGGTGACGCTGTACTGGGTGACCGGCACCATCACGCCGTCGATGCGCGACTACTGGGACAACCGCTGGCATCCGGCCCCACTCGGCCCGGACGACTTCGTCGACGTGCCGACCGGGGTGGCGGTGTTCGCTACCGAGTTCGCGCCCGAGGGGAAACCGCCGCGGGAGTGGGCCGAGCGGCTCTACCGGGTGCAGCGCTGGACCCCGATGCTCGCCGGTGGCCACTTCGCTCCGGCCGAGGAACCGCTGCTGCTGGCCCGCGACATCGCCGGCCTGTTCGCGAGCCTGGACCGGTGAGCACGCTGTGACCGCGTCCAACGAGCCGCTGATCTGCTCGGCCAAGGGTTGCCGAGCACCAGCCGGCTACGCGGTGGTGTGGAACAACCCCAAGATTCACCAGCCGGATCGGGAGAAGGTCTGGCTGGCCTGCGCCGAGCACCGGCAGCGGCTGGCGGACTTCTTGCAGCTTCGCGGGTTCCTGCGCCGGGTGGATCCGCTCTAGCCGCTGTCCGGCGTGTGCGGTTGACCGGACGTGCGAGTCGGCCTAGCGTCCGGCCCATGACGACCGGTGCCCTGGTTATCGGCTTAGTCGTCGGTTTGTTCGCGGGCGCCCGGTGGGCTCGGGCCAGGCGTGCGCTGCTGGACTTTCGCGGCACTAAGGCCGGCGTTGGCAAGGCCAGGTCCGCGTTCTGGGCAACCGCCCGGGCCGCGGCCTTCGGGATCGCGGTGGTTGGCCTGTTCCTCCTGGCCAGCGCGACCGGTGTGTTCACCGCGGCGGGCCGCTAGCCGGCTCAGCCGAACCACCGGCTCAGCCGAGCAGCTCGCGCTCAGCCGAGCAGCTCGCGCTCGAGCGGCGGCCGCAGCCGGGTCCGCGGTGCGATCCGGGCCGGACCGATCCAGGCGGCCAGCCGCTGGGCGGCCGCCGCCACCTCGGCCGTGGTGTCGGCGCCGACGTCCTCGAGCAGCCGGTAGACCACCTCGCCGTCCGGACGCTGGGTCCAGCCGCCGATGATCCGGCCGTCCGCCCACACCGTCGGCGCGACGTTGCCTGACCGGTCGAACAGCTGCGGCGCGTGCTCGCCCAGGTACCAGGCGCGCTGCGACCAGCCCATCGGAGTCGGGTCGAGCGCCGGAAGCAGCGCCACCCACGGATCCGGCTCCGGCACCGGCTCCACGTCGTCGGGTAGCACCAAACCCGTGCCGCCTTCATCGAGATCCACCTCGACCGGCTTGAGCTCGGCCAGCGCCTGCTTGACCTGGCCCGTGGTCCATCCGGTCCACCAGCGCAGATCCGCCACGGTGCCCGGTCCGAACGTGGCCAGCCACCGGCGGACCAGCTCGACCCTGGCCTCCTCGACCGGCAGCTGACCGATCCCACCTGGCAACCACGCCTGCACCGGCGACCAGGACCACTGCGAGCTGGTCCAGGAGCCGCGCGGCCGCCCGCGCACGATCCGGCCCTCCGCGGCAAGCATGAACAGCACCCAGCTCGTGATGTTCTGCTTGGTCTGGTAGGGCTTGCCCGCCGCGACGACGACCGGGGTACGCAGCCGCGGCTCGTCCTCGGACAGCTGGGTGGCAACCGCCTCACCACGCTTGAGCAAGGCCCGCTCGGTCGAGTCCTGCACGTCGCGGAACCATTCGCCGTCGCCGATCCCGAGCTCGTCGAGGAACTTGACGTAGACCCGGCGCTGGGTGTCGGCGATCGCATTCGCGCAGGCAGCCTGGATGACCGGGGCCAGCTCGACCGGCACCACGAACATGGTGCGGCGCATCCCGAGCATCCGGATCAGGGTGCGGTCCTGGTAGAGCGCGCGCTCGACGGTCTGGACGTCGACCTGCGCGGTCCTGGCCAATACCGACAGGAACACCGAGCCCGGGTCGGTGGAGTGCAGCGCCACCATGGCACGGGCCACCTCGACCGGGCCGGCGGCCGCGGTCGCAAGCTGGTGCCGCACGCCGAGCCTGGCCCTGCGCTGCGCACCATCGATCCGCTGCACCTCGGGAAGCCCTCCTTACTACGGCTCTGACCAGCAGATTCAAGGTTTGCCGAAGATCTGCCCAAGCTCCACCGGTCAGCCTGACGTTGCGGTCGCCGGGCTAGCTGCGGTCATGGGCGCAACCGCGACAGGGATGGGGAGGCACCCACGATGCTCGGACCTTACACGGGCAAGGTTCTGGTCGAGCTGTTCGACGGCCGGGCCGGGCGGCCACCGGCGCGACGCAGGCGGGGCGCCGGCAGGTTACGGCGGGCCAGGCCGGCCGGACTGGCCCGGCCCGCCGTCACCGAGACGCCGCTGGTCCGCCGGATCAGGGACTCGGTCATCGGCGACGACCAGGAGCTGCCCGGCCCGTTCGGACCGCGGCGGATCACCTACACCGACCACACCGCGTCCGGCCGGTCGCTGTCGTTCGTCGAGGACTTCATCCGGACCGACGTGCTGCCCTGGTATGCCAACACGCACACCGAGTCGTCCGGCACCGGCCGGCAGATCACCCGGCTGCGGGAACAGGCCCGTGAGCTGATCCGGGCCGCGGTCGGCGGCGGCCCCGAGCACGCGGTGATATTCACCGGATCCGGCTCGACCGGGGCGATCGACAAGCTGATCCGGATCCTGGGCCTCGGGCCGGGACGCAAGTTCGGCGCCCGGATCCCGGATCAGATCCGGCCGGTGGTGTTCGTCGGGCCGTTCGAGCACCACTCGAACGAGCTGCTCTGGCGCGAGTCGCAGGCCCAGCTGGTGCTGATCCCTGAGGATTCGACCGGGCGGCTGGACATCGGCCGGCTGGAGCAGGAGCTGGTCCGCTACGCCGACCGGCCGCTTCGGATCGGCACGTTCTCCGCCGCGTCCAACGTGACCGGCGTGACCACCGACGCGGATGCGGTCAGCGAGCTGCTGCACCGGCACGGTGCGCTCGCGCTGTGGGACTACGCGTCGGCGGGTCCACACATCGAGGTCGCCATGGGCGGCCGGCGTGGCCAGCCGCTGGCCTACAAGGACGCGGTGTTCCTGTCCCCGCACAAGTTCATCGGCGGGCCCGGCACGCCGGGTGTGCTGGTGGTGCGCCGTGAGCTGGTGGCCAACCGGGTGCCGACCGTGCCGGGCGGCGGCACGGTGAGCTATGTATACGCTGGCGGGCACCACTACATCGACGATCCGGCCCACCGCGAAGAGGGCGGCACGCCGGCCATCGTGGAGTCGATCCGGGCCGGGCTGGTGTTCCAGCTCAAGCAGGCCGTCGGGATCAACGTGATCAGGACCAGGGAATCCAGGTTCGTCCGGCGCGCGATCGCCTCCTGGCGGACCAACCCGTCGATCGGTCTGCTGGGCGACCTCGACACGGACCGGCTGCCCGTCGTATCGCTGGTGATGCACGCACCGGGCGGGCGGCGGTTGCACCACAACTACGTGGTCGCGCTGCTCAGCGACCTGTTCGGCATCCAGGCCAGGGGTGGCTGCTCGTGCGCCGGCCCGTACGGTCATCGGCTGCTCGGTATCGACCACGATCTGGCCCGCGGCTTCGCCGACCAGACGGTGGACGGCTGGCTCGGGATCAAGCCCGGCTGGGTCCGGCTGGGTTTCAGCTTCTACCAGCCCGAGTCCCTGGTCGACTACGTGATCTCCGCGGTGCACCTGGTCGCGACGCACGGTGCGAACCTGCTCCCGCTCTACCGGTTCGACCCGCACACCGGACGGTGGCAGCACCGCGCCGCGCAGCCGCCGGCGGTGGATCTGGACCAGGTCTGGTACGACCCGGACGGCCGGCTTCGCCATCCCGAGCACGGACTGCGCCGGGCCTCGGAGCGCGTGCTGGCCGGCTACCTGCGACAGGCCGAGGCGACCCTGACCGCGCACCGCTACCCGAACGGGCACGGCCAACCGGGCAGCGTGACCGATCCGTTCGACCGGCTGCGCTGGTTCGAGCTGCCCCCGGTTTGCTTGACCGGAGCGAGCTCGCAGGCCGCTGACTAGGCCAAGCAATCTGGTGGCAAGGATTCGGTAAGACCACGAAGAAAGGGTGTGCGGCGGACTTGTCCCACCTCTGAAGGGAGTCCACCGTGTCCATCCTTAGCGCGCGGGTAGCCGGGAAGAACCCGGCCGCCCGCCTCCTCGCGGTGCTCGCATTGACGGCCTCGTTGCTGACGGTCAGCTCGGCGCTCGCGCCATCGGCGTCCGCCGTCGGTGACGGTTGCTACCACTGGCCCCGGAACCTGAGCCAGGGCATGAGCGGATCGGACGTGGCCCAGCTGCAGATCCGGATCGCCGGCTGGATGTCCTATGGCGAGGTGCTCGTGATCGACGGCGACTTCGGCCCGGCTACCTACAACGCGGTCAGGCGGTTCCAGGCGGGTTACGGTCTCACCGTCGACGGCATCGCCGGGCCGCAGACCCTCGGCAGGATCGTCCAGCTGCAGAAGGACGATTGCTCCCCCGAGCATTTCTCCTGGGCCGAGGTCAGCGAGAACTGCGGACGCGGCCTGAACAGCAACGGTAGCGTGTCGCTGGCCGAGGTCAGGGAGAACCTCAAGCGCGCGATGTGGAAGGCCGAGGCATTGCGGCACAAGCTCGGCGACCGGGCGATCATCGTCTCGTCCGGCTTCCGGGACAAGGCCTGCGACGGCTCGCCGTACGGCCAGCACACCTACGGCCGGGCGCTGGACCTGGTCCCGACCTGGAACAAGACCGGGTACGGGGAGTTCTGCGACATCGCCCAGGCGGCCCGCTACGCCGGCTACAACGGCATCTTTGGCCCGGGTTACCCGGACCACTACGACCACGTCCACGTGGACAGCCGGCCCGGTGCGCGGACCTGGGACGCCTACCCGGACTGCGGTGTGATCGGTTAGCCGGTCAGCTCCAAGGCACCCCCAGCCGAGGAGGCTGATCGCCATGCGCTCCACAGTTCTGCGACTCGGGGTCGGGCTGACCGTGCTCGTCCTCGCAGTCAGCGGCTTAGTCACATCGTCGAGCGCGTACTCGGGCGCGTTCTTCCACACCCAGAGCCGTGGCAGCCGCGGGGTCGACGTGCAGGCGGTGCAATACCTGCTCCAGGCCCGCGGGATATC
>JAKEEW010000757.1 GCA_022616375.1 Sporichthyaceae bacterium | reverse complement strand
GTGGCCACCTATGCCGGTGCCGACATGACGGTTTGCCGTACCGGGTACACCGGCGAGCACGGGTACGAGCTGGTGGTGGCCGCCGGGCAGGCGACCACCGTGTGGGACGCCCTGACCAAGGCGGGCGAAGCGCACGGGCTGCGGGCCGCTGGCCTGGCCGCACGGGACACCCTGCGCACGGAGATGGGTTACCCGTTGCATGGCCAGGAACTGTCGCCGGAGATCTCGCCGGTGCAGGCCGGCTCGGGATGGGCAGTGGGCTGGTCCAAACCGGCCTTCTGGGGCCGAGACGCGCTGCTCGCCGAGAAGGCGGCGGGACCGCGCCGCCGGCTGTGCGGGCTCACGGCTCTCGACCGCGGGATTCCCCGTTGTCACATGGCCGTGCTGCACCGCGACGTCGAGGTCGGCGAGGTGACCAGCGGCACGTTCTCCCCGACCAACCGGGTCGGTATCGGGCTCGCCTTGATCGACACCGCGGCGGGGGTCGAGTCGGGGGCGGAGGTCTCGGTCGACATTCGCGGTCGCCGCTCCGCGATGCGGGTGGTCAAGCCGCCATTCGTGCAGCCCTCGGTCCGCTGACATGCCGCACCGGGGCGTCACGTACGAACAGGTCAAGGAGTGGGCGCTGGCCCTGCCCGGTACGGCCGAGGTGTTCGTGCAGGACTGGGGCCATCCGACGCTGCGGGTGAACAACAAGATGTTCGCCTCCGGGTCTCCCGGGTCGCCGACTGTGTCGGTGAAAGCGTCCACAGAGGACCAGGCCGAGCTGGTCGCGGCCGATCCGAAGACCTACTCCATCGCCCCGTACGTCGGCCGGTACGGCTGGGTCCGGGTGCAGCTGTCCCGTGCGGATCCGGGCGAGCTACGTGAGCTGATCGTCGAGGCCTGGCGCCGCACGGCACCTAAACGCCTCGCCGCCACCTTTGACCCGGCCCACGGCGACTGAATCAAGCGGGGCACCCATCATCAGGCGATGGTCCAAAAAGGACACGGCAAGCATCGGCGAGATGCTCGCCCGCTGAACCGGCCCAGCGCAGCGGTGGGTGGATGGTCAGGCACGAGTCGTGGCGGTGTGGATCCGACCCCGGATCGAGGGCGATCCGAACCGACATCGCATTCGGACCGGCGGCGTTGGCGTAGGGTCCGAAGCGGCCGACGGTGCGGGCATACGCTTCGATCACGTCGCCGTCGGTGACCGCCAGCGTCGAT
>JAKEEW010000756.1 GCA_022616375.1 Sporichthyaceae bacterium | reverse complement strand
CGTCCGATAGCGCAGGAAGACCACGCCGTTGCGGAAGCGGTGCTCGTCCAGCAGCTCGAGCGGCACCCGAACGTTGTCGGGCAGGCTCTGGGTGCCGCCACCCACCACGATCGGGTTGAGGAACAGGTGGCACTCGTCGATCAGCCCGGCTCGGAACGCGTGCGCGGCCAGCCCCGGACCGCCCACCGCGAGGTCGCGGTCGGCGGAGGCCTTGAGCTGCCTGAGCGCATCCGGGTCGAAGGTCCGCTCCAGCCGGGTCCGGGCGGTGGACACCGTGTCCAGCGTCGTGGAATACACGATCTTGTCGGTTGACTGCCAGAGCCGGGCGAAGTCGCGGATGGCCGGTTTCTGGTCGTCGTCGGTCGGCATGGTCTCCCAGGCGGACATGACCTCGTACATCCGTCGCCCGAGCAGATAGGTGCCGGCCGGGCGCATCAGGTCGTTGACGAAGGAGTGCACCTCCTCGTCCGGGGCCGCCCAGTCGAACTTGCCGTCCCGGTCAGCGATGTAGCCGTCCAGCGACGTGATTGCCGAGTAGATCAGCTTGGCCATCGGAGCATCCTCCCGGCCGGATCGGAGCAGGCTAGGGCAGGGTGAGGATCTCCCGGCCGGTCTCGGTGACCAGCACCGTGTGCTCGAACTGCGCGGTCCGGCTGCGGTCTGTGGTGACCGCGGTCCAGTTGTCCGGCCATACCTCGTAGTCGATCCCGCCGAGGGTCAGCATCGGCTCGATGGTGAACGTCATCCCCGGCTCCATCACCGTGTCGATGCGCGGGTCGTCGTAGTGCGGCACGACCAGCCCGGAGTGGAACGAGGTGCCGATGCCGTGTCCGGTGAAGTCGCGGACCACGCCGTAGCCGAACCGCTTGGCGTAGGACTCGATCACCCGGCCGATCACGTTGATCTCCCGACCCGGCGCCACCGCGCGGACTCCGCGCAGCATCGCCTCCTCGGTGCGCTCCACCAGCAGGCGCGACTTCTCGTCGACGTCCCCGACCAGGTAGGTGGCGTCGGTGTCGCCGTGCACGCCGCCGATGTACGCGGTGATGTCGATGTTGATGATGTCCCCGTCCCGCAGCTCGGTGGAGTCCGGGATGCCGTGGCAGATCACCTCGTTGATCGAGGTGCACAGCGACTTGGGGAAGTCCTTGTAGCCCAGCGTGGACGGATATGCGTCGTGCTCGATCAGGAACTCGTGGCCGATCCGGTCCAGCTCGTCGGTGGTGATCCCGGGTTGGACGTGCTTGGAGACCTCGACCATGGCCCGGGCCGCGATCGAGCAGGCCAGCCGCATCCGCTCGATCGTGCCCGCGTCCTTGATCTCCGAACCGGTGAACGGAGCCGGCCGCCGCTGGCCCACGTACTCAGGACGGGGGATATGCGCGGGTACGGTGCGGGTGGGAGATAGTTTTCCGGGTACCAGGACAGCCACGGTCGGCAGTCTACTTTCGACCTGGCGTCCGGTCCGGATGATCGTGGATCATCCCGCGTGGAGGTGAGCGAGATGACGACTCCGCAGCGGTGGTACTTCTGCCTAGTCCACCACACCGTCGAGGCGAACGAGGGCTGCAAGGCCGCCGACCGGCTCGGCCCTTACGACAGTAAGGAAGAGGCGGCCGGTGCGCTGGAAAGGGCCGCGCAGCGCAACGAAGACTGGGACAACGATCCGCGCTGGAATGACGACGTATAACTCGCGCCGGCGTGCGGAGTAGACCGGCCCGGCTAATTCGACTCGGTTACTTGGAAATGCATTGTGGTGGGTGGCGACTTTACGTCGACCACCCACCACAATGCGATGGGGCGGGAAATCCCGGTTCTTTAGCGAGCGCGTGCCGTGGTGCGTCGCCGGACCGTGCGTTTGGTCGCCGGCCGCCGCGCCGCGGTGGTGCGCTTGGTGGCGGTGCGTTTGGTCGCCGGCCGCCGCGCCGCGGTGGTGCGCTTGGCCGCGGTCTTGCGAGCCGTGGTCTTGCGCACCGCTGACTTACGGGCGGTCGTCCTCCGAGCGGTGGTCTTGCGGGCGCCGGCCCGCTTGACGGTCCGCTTGACTGCGGTCTTGCGGGCCGTGGTCTTCTTCGCGGCCGTCTTCTTCGCCGCCGTCTTCCTCACCGCCGTCTTGCGGGCTGTCGTCCGCTTGGCCGCGGTCTTGCGAGCGGTCGCCTTCTTGGCCGTGGCCTTCTTGACGGTCCGCTTGGCCGCGGTCTTGCGGGCGGTGGTCTTGCGCGCCGTCGTGCGCTTGACCGTCCGCTTAGCTGCGGTCTTGCGCGCGGTTGCCCGCTTGGCCGTGGCCTTCTTGACGGTCCGCTTGGCCGCGGTCTTACGGGCGGTGGTCTTCCGCGCGGTGGTCTTGCGAGCGGTCGCCTTCTTGGCCGTGGCCTTCTTGACCGTCCGCTTGGCCGCGGTCTTGCGGGCGGTGGTCTTGCGCGCCGTCGTGCGCTTGACCGTGCGCTTAGCTGCGGTCTTGCGCGCGGTCGTCTTGCGCGCCGTGGTCTTGCGGGCGGTCGACTTGCGGGCGGTCGTCTTCTTCGCTGCCCGCTTGGTCGTCGTCCGTTTGGCGGTCGCCCGTTTGGCCGTAGTCTTGCGCGCCGCCGGACGCTTAGCCGCGGTCTTGCGCGCCACCGTGCGCTTGGCCGCGGTCTTGCGGGCCGTCGTCTTGCGCGCGGTGGTCTTTCGGGCGGTGGTCTTGCGCGCCGTCGTCTTCCGCGTGGTGGCCTTCCGCG
>JAKEEW010000120.1 GCA_022616375.1 Sporichthyaceae bacterium | reverse complement strand
GCCGTCACGTTGCACCTGCACCAGGGAAAATCGCGTTGGGACTGACCGCCGGCCCGGTCCCGCCCCGCGTGGACGCGACCGTCAAGGCCGGGCTGCTCGCCCTCGTCACGCACGCGTGCACGGTCGGGGGGTGGTCGTCGCGGCGTGCCGCGGCCACCCTGGGCCTGGACCACACCCGGCTGATGCGCTGGGGCGTGCGCGCCGAGCTGGACCGGCTCGACGACGCCAAGCCGGGCCCGGACGTGGCGCTGCACGCGTTGCTGGACTGGGAACGCGACGCGATCGTCAAGCTCGCCGAGGACTGGGGCGAGATCGACCGGTCGCACCGCAAGCTGGCCCACCGCGGCTCCCGGCTGGGCGTGGTGCACGTGTCGGAGTCCACGGTGCTGCGGGTGCTGGAGGCCGCCGGGATGCGTCTGCCCGCCGCCCCGGCCCGCCAACCACGCCCGCCACGGCCGTGGCCGCAGTGGGCCGAGCTCGTCCCCGGGGTTATCTGGATCTACGACTTCACCCACTTCGCCGCGTCCGGCCGGTGCGCGGTCGCGGTCCTGGACGTCATCTCCCGGCTGTGGCTGTCCACAGTGGTCTCCGCCGAGGAGTCCTCGACCCAGGTCGAGGTCGCGTTCACCCGAGCGCTGATCGCCGAAGGCAAGGACCACCTCCTGGAGGACAGCCTGCTCGACGAACTGCGCAGCGGGGTGGTGCCCGACGGCGACGAGCTGCCCGTGCTGCTCGCCCTGTCCGACTACGGGCCGCAGATGACCTCCAACTCCACCAAGGCGTTCATGGCCGGCGCGCGCATCGCGCGGCACTTCGGCCGGCCCGGCACCCCGAACGACCAGGCGTGGATCGAGTCGCTGTTCGGCCACGTCAAGACCGAGTTCCCACACCTGGAGAAGATCGTCGACCCCGGCGAGCTCGAACGCGAACTCGACCGAATCAAAGATTTCTATAATACGGTCAGGCTCCACCAGGGCCTCGGTTACGTCACACCCGAAGACGAACACACCGGCCGCGGCGCAGCCATCCGCGCCGCCCGGCGTGCCGGTCTGCAAGCCGCCCACGAGGCCCGGGTTGCGGCCCGACGCCGGCTACGGAAAGATCACCCATGAACACCCCCGCGTGGGTGGGTATTACACCCGCTCACTGGTGCATTTGGTCAGACACACCTCGGCCGGCTACTTCGCCCGCAACGTGCGCACCATCGAGGTGCTCGTCGACCGCGACGCCGTCACCACCGGCGCCGCCATCGACGGACAGCCGTGGCAGCACTACGACCTCGGCCACGGCTACTGCGGCTACAGCTTCTTCGAGCAATGCCCCCACCGGATGGCCTGCGCCCGCTGCGACT
>JAKEEW010000119.1 GCA_022616375.1 Sporichthyaceae bacterium | reverse complement strand
CTGTGGCACAAGCAGCGCGGCCACAGCAGAGGGACGGTAGTCCGCCCGATCGAGTCGTGACCAAGGCCGACGATGCTCCGCGATGCCCGCCTCCAGTCAGTGAACGATCACACTCGAAGGGCAGTCCTCGACGCAGGCACTGCAGCGGAGCTCGCCGTGACCGCCCCTGCTTCATGATTGGCTTGCGGAGCTGCCGTTCAGTGTCGCCGACGTCATCCGAAGCAACAATCGAGCGCTCGGCGCAATCGGGTGGGAACCGGAACCCGGCGAACGCCGAGCGAGCAAGAGGCTGAAGGTCGATCTGTCGCGTGAGCCGCACGCGGCCAGATCCTGTCCACGCCACCGCTCCACCGCCAATGCAACAGACCCCTTGGGCTCCTGTTCTTGGCGGCCGGACTCATCCCGCGACAGCGGTCGTACTCATGGCTGCGGAGTATCTACCTCGACCCGGTGTAGACCTCCGACCTCCGCGATGCTCCGTACGGTCTCGTCCAGGGTGCTGCGCGCCGCGTTTGCCAGCGCGGATCGACCCGGCTGGCGGGCCTGCCCGGTCGCGGGTTCTGGCAGTACCTTCGCGGTAGAGGGCATGCGAAATGTCGGGGCGGTCATCGATTGCAGCGGTGGCGCTCGGGCTCGCCGGCTTGCTGGTGTTGCCCGCCGGCGCCGCCGGGTCGACGGCCCAGGCGCGCCGGGCTGGCCAGGCCGCGCCGATCGCCTTCCCGCCCGGGCTGTGGGAGGGCTCGATTCTGTTCTCCGGCTCGTACCACACCGAGGGGGTGCGAGGCGACGGCAGCTCCTATGTGTCGGAGCGCACGGTGACCGCCAGCGGGATCAACTTCCAACTGCTCGTGGATACCAGGGGCCGGGTCAGCGAGGGCACGATGGAGGTCGACATCGCCTGGGGTGATGAGAACAGCGGATCCAACCCGGGCACCGGCACCCCGTATCGCATCACCAACGAGCATCGGCAGACCGGAACCCTGACCATGACCGGGACGGCCGGCCGGTTATCCGGGGCCGGGACGTTGTCCTGGGACAGCCAGACCTACGACTCCGACGGTGACCTGATCGAGGAGGTCTCGGGCGTGGAGTCCGTTGGGGTCGAGTGGGTGTTCAGCGCCTCGGAGGCCAACTGCGCCTCGGTGACCGGGAAGCTGGTCGAGGCCAGCGGATTTTCGCTGGTGGCCAGCGCGCTCGCGCCGCGGGCCATCTTCGAGGAGGACATGGAGTCCTCCAACGAGCTGGTGGCCCTACTCTGGGCCTGGCCCACGGTCGACGACCCGCAGGTGCTCGCGGATGCAGTGGCCGAGATCGCCGACCTCGCCGACGAGGCGCTGGCCGGGATCCCGACCGTCGAGGAGCTGCTGGCGCTGGTGGAGGAGGTCGAGGCGCTGCGGTTGGAGTTTGCCCGCCTGACCCGGTGCCAGACCGTGTTGCCCGGCTTCCCGCCGCAGGCCACCGACACCTGGTTGGCGGGCGTGCTGCGCACCGCGCTGGTCAAGGCGCTCGACCTCGGCGAGTACACCGCCCAGGAGCTCATCGCGCTGCTCAACATCGGTGTCCGCGGGCAGGCCTTGGACGGCGCCTTGTACCAGCGGTTCGGGAACGCCCTGGGCCAGGCGCTCGACAACGCGGTCGAGGCGGGCGACGTGGCTACCATCGCCGACATTGCCACCGCCGCCGGGCGCTACGGATACACCGACGTGTACGCCGACGCGGTGGCGGCGCTGGCGGCCTCGGGACAGTCGCCGTGAGCGCCCCGTGCCTCAGTGTCGCGGTGGCCGCCTGCCTCCTGGTGGGAGCGGCGGCCTGCACGGGCGATGGCGGCCGCGCAGCGCCATCGGGCCCGCCGCTGGTGGCCGGGTTGCCACGAGTCGAGGTGGTCGGCCCGCCGGCGACCGGCGCGGGCGAGGTGCCGCTGTTCAGCTGGAAACCGGTCGACGCCGTGGCGCTCTACGACCTGGTCGTGGTCGGGCCCGACGCGCCGATCTGGGCCTGGCGGGGAACCAGCACCGAGATCCGGCTGGGGGGCTTGCCGGTCGAGCGGCCACCGGGACTGGGTGGACCGGTGATCGCCGCAGGCTCGTGCTGGAGTGTGGTAGCCCTCGACGCCGCTGGACACGTCATCGCCGCCAGCGGTGTGCTACCGGTGTCACCCGGCGAGGCCGGCGGCACGTGTCAGGGTGCCGCGGCATCCTCGGCCGGGGCATCCGCGGGACGCTAGGT
>JAKEEW010000755.1 GCA_022616375.1 Sporichthyaceae bacterium | reverse complement strand
GGTGCGGCCCGACGGGCGGCCGCACTCGGCGGGCGTCGGGGCCTTGTGGGTGGACGACGCGCTGTACTTCGTGAGCGGGCCAGACACCCGCAAGTCGCGCAACCTGGCGGCGAATCCGGCGTGCAGCGTGTCGGTGCGCCTGCGCGGCCTCGACCTGGTGCTGGAGGGCGAGGCGCACCGGGTCACCGATGCGGCCACGCTGGAGCGCCTGGCGGCGGCGTATCGCGAAAGCGGCTGGCCGGCCTCGGTGGAGGGCGACGCGCTCACCGCCGCGTACAGCGCGCCCAGCGCGGGCCCGGCGCCCTGGTATCTGTACCGCCTCACGTTGCACACCGCCTTCGGAGTGGCCGGCGCCGAGCCGCACGGCGCCACCCGCTGGGACTTCACCCACTAGACCGCCCGGCGGCCGGCATACGCACCACCCCGGACTACCACCTCGCCCTGGCCGACTACTCGGCAGTCGGTGACGATCCGGGCTGGTTGATGACGATCTGCGGGCTCGTCTGTTCGGCCGAGCATGCCCGGGAGAGGCATGCCAAGGGTCTATCGGCCCAGTTGGCCCAGGTGAAGGGATGGCCATGGCGGATCTGTGTCATGGCATCGGCCCGCCAGAGTCACCGCCATGCGCTTGCAACCGTCCTGACCCCGTCGCCTAGCATCCCTGTCGTGACCGTCCACCAGCTCTCGCCGACCGAGGCGCGTCGCATCGCCGTGCGCGCGCAGCTCCTCGACAGTGCTCGACCAACCGATCTGCTCGATGTCGTGCGCCACCTGACGATGCTGCAGCTCGACCCGACGGCCGCGATCGCACCGAACGCCGACCTGGTGGCGTGGAGCCGCTTAGGGTCCGGATACTCGCCGGCCGAGCTGACCAAGGCCCTGGACGATCGCACGCTGATCGAGCTGCACGCATTGCTGCGGCCCAGCGAGGATCTGGCGCTCTATCGCGCGGAGATGGCGCAGTGGCCCGGGGTCGGCCAGCTGCATAACTGGCAGGTTGAACTTCGCGAGTGGGTGCGGGCCAACGACGCGTGTCGGCTGGACATCCTCGACCGGCTCGGCTCGGCCGGGCCGCTGCTGTCGCGCGAGCTTCCGGACACCTGCAAGGTGCCGTGGAAATCGACCGGGTGGACCAACAACCAGAACGTCATCAAGCTGCTCGGCTTCATGGTGCAGCGAGGCGAGGTAGCGGTGGCGGGCCGGAAGGGCCGCGAGCGGCTGTGGGACCTGGCCACCCGGGTCTACCCCGACGACCCGATCATCCCGGCCGAGGAGGCACTCCGCGCTCGTAACGAGCGCCGGCTGCACGCGCTGGGCATCGCCCGGGCCCGGGCACCGGACGCCCCGGTCGAGCCGGCGGACGTCGGCGAGGCCGGTGAGCCGGCCCTGGTGGAGGGGGTCAAGGGCCAGTGGCGGGTGGATCCGTCTTGGCTGGGTCAGCCGTTCTCGAAGTTCACCGGGCGTGCGGCCCTGCTGTCGCCGTTCGACCGGCTGATCCACGACCGTAACCGGGCCGTCGAACTGATCGGGTTCGAATACCAGCTGGAGATGTACAAGCCAGTGGCGGCGCGGCGCTGGGGATACTTCGCGCTGCCGATCCTGTACGGCGACCAGCTGATCGGGAAGCTCGACGCCATCGCCGACCGCAAGGCCGGGTTGCTCCGGGTCAACGCGATCCACCAGGATGTGCCGTTCGACCCGGCCATGTCCGCCGCCGTCGATCACGAGATCAAGGATCTGGCCGACTGGCTCGAGCTCACCGTCGCGCTGCCCGGTTGACCACCCGGCTCAGCGCCGGTCCAGGAGGGTGCGCAGGTTGGCCACGCCGAGCGCTCCGGCGGCGATCAAGGCGAGCATGAACCGCAAGTCCTGACCCGGCGGTGGCCGCCAAGGAGCTGTACGGGGATCCCCGACACTGTCGGGAATCCCCGTACATTCGCGCAACGAACACCCACCGCCGCGCCGGTCAGGTGGAACGGGTGGCGCGGTCAGGCCGGCGCGGGCCCCCGGTTGATCCCTCCGCGAATTGGGAGTTCACTGCAACGGATCCAGAGACGAAGCTCGGGAGGCGATTCCGATGGGCCGCGGAGCCAACCCCGGCTACGCCACGGCTAACCGGCTGGCGGCCCGGAGATCTGGGTCGCCAGATCGACTAGCTGCCAGGTTCGGCCATCGTCCAGCGAGCGGGCTAGCGTAGTTGGGCGCTCGTTCGGAGGAACGGCGATCCGGCCGTAGAGCAGCCCATCGGCGGTCCGGCTGAGTGACGACAAGACCGGCGTGTCGGGGATTCGCCGGAATCCCTGATCGCTGTCAAAGGCCCACATGCCGTCCAGGCTCGCCACCAGCAAGGTGCCGTTATCGGTGACCGCCGCGCTGCCCCGGTACGGGATCGGCCCGGTGATGGTGTCGTTACCGTCGTCAGGCAGGGTCCTTACCCAGGTCTGTCCGGCATCGGTGGTCACGTGCAGCGCGGTGGGCCGGGTGGTGTCGCCCAGCAGGAACTCGACGACGACGGCAACGTTCGCGTCCCGGGACTGCACCACGCTGTCGACGTCGCTGTGCTGCACGTATGCGGCGTACGTGATGCGGGTCCAGGTTCGGCCGGCATCGGTGCTGCGGCCGAGGGTGCCATGGTCGGTGCCCTCCAGCCAGAGGCTGCCGTCCTGCCCACGGGAGGGAACCCCGGGGGCCAGCCAGCCCGGCAGCTGCCACGGTGCGATCGTCCCGGTTGGATCCACGACGTAGGCAGTTCCCTCGGACAACCCGAAGACCTCGACCCACGCGTGCTCGGGGACCACTGATGTGGGAGCCTCCAGACGTAGCCGGGTCCAGTGCTCGCCGCGGTCGGTCGACCGCCATGAGTTGTCTGCCCGCCATCCGAGGCCGACGAGGACGATCGTCCCCTCTGAGGTTTGGCGCAGGGCCGCCGGGATGTCGTCGGTATCGGGGAACGAGCCGGTCGGTGTCCAGCCCTGACCGCCATCGCCAGTGATCCACACCTGGCGGGTGCCCGAGCCGGCGTCCTGAAACACCAGAACTCCACGGCCTGCCGAGTCGAACTGGACTCCGGCGGGGAACGGATCCTCGGGCAAGCCGGCTGTTGATTCGGCGGACTCGGTTGGGGACGGGCCAGTGGTGACCACCGGCGGCTCGACCACCGACGGCTCGGGGCCGCCGAGTCCGAGAGCGATGCCCGCAATCGCAAGAACAGCGGCGAGGGCAACGAGTGTGGTGCCAACCTGCTGCCGCCGGCGGCGGCAGCAGGCGCGGTGGACCAAGGCGTCGAAGTCGGAAGCGGGCACGGCGGTCTCGATATCCCGAACGATCGCGGTGAAGTCGTAGTCAGGCACTGATCCACTCCCGTCCATCAGTCGCTCCGCGCTCGGTCAACAGATCGCCAAGGCGGGTGCGGCCGCGGGCGAGCCTGGTCTTGACCGTTCCCTCCGGTAGGCGCAGGATCTCGGCGATCTCGGCCACCGGAAGGTCCGCGAAATAGAACAGCGCGATCACCCGGTGCGCCGGCGGCAGTGACCTGATGGCGTCCATCAGCGCAACTCGGTCGGGGCCCAGACCTGGCACATCGCCAAGAGGGGCCTGCTGACCTGCTCGACCGAGCAGCCGGTCCAGATGCCGCAACCGGCGCCAGCGACTGCGGGCCACATTGACCGCCACGGTCCGCAGCCACGCCTCCGGGTTGTCCAGCCGAGCGAACGTGCTGGGTTTGGCTAGCGCGCGTACGAATGCTTCCTGGACGGCGTCCTGCGCCTCGGCGAGATCTCCGGTCACCACGTACAGCTGGGCGACCAGTCTGCGGTAGCAGGCCTGATACACCTGCCTGACGTCATGCCCCACGGGACGGACCTTCCTGTTGGCCTGTGAGAACGACGCACGGCCGGGGTCGAGGCCGACGGCGCCGCCCGTGCCGGCACGCTGCTCGCGGAGCTGCTGTGAACCAACCCGGGCTGCGCAGGGCGCAGCGGAGCTGACGGGCCGCGCCGGACGGCCGGGTCTTTCACACGGATCCGCACCCGCCGGTCTGTTACCACGATCGAGTACGTATCCCACCACTGAGGGGCACGCATGTCCGCACAAACCGTCCAGACCGCC
>JAKEEW010000754.1 GCA_022616375.1 Sporichthyaceae bacterium | reverse complement strand
CTCGGCCAGGTGGTCCAGGACCAACCGCGCGCATCGCTCCTTGACCTTCGCATCGATCTTCTTCGGCATGGATCGCATCCTTCCAACTCAGAAAGATGCGACATCAAACCTGGGGCGGTTCAGTGGAACCTGCGCGACGGCGCCGGCAACGTCGAGGCGTGGATGCAGGCCGCCTACCACGACACCAACTCCCTGGTCACCCAGGTCGCCGGCGTGCACGCCGACCACGCCAGCCCCGGCCAGCACCCAACCGGCGAGCCAACATCGTCATCGACCAACCCGTGGCTAACCCTGCAGATGTACCGACACGCCCGCCTCTACCCCGGCCGCGACGTGCTCGATGTCGGCACCGGATCCGGCTACGGCTGCGGCCTTCTCGCCCAGCTGCTCGGCGACCACGCGATCACCAGCGTCGACGTCGACCCATACCTGACCACGGCAGCCGCCCAACGCCTCGACGAGCTCGGCCTACACCCCCGCATCCTCACCGCCGACGCGACCGGCCCGCTGGACTGGGAAGGCGACCGGATCGTGTCCACGGTCGCCGTCTCGCACATCCCCGCCAGCTGGCTCACAGCACTGCGCACCGATGCGCGGCTGGTCACCACCATCGCCGGGACCACGATCATCATCACCGCCCGCAAGACCGCCGACGACGGAGCCTGGGGCACCGTCGAATACGACCGCGCGGGTTTCATGCACACCCGCACCACGGCCGGCCAGCCACAAAAGGCAACCGCCGTCCCGGCCGACGGGGGAGATGTCACCACCGGCCGCCACCCGGTCATCAACCTCGACCGCGCCGGAGAGCTCCAGTCCGTCCTGGCGCTGGCCGCACCCGGCATCGACCACGCCCACAACCAGGATCACACCGGGCTGCGCACCGCCACCTTGACCCACCCGGACGGGTCCTGGGCGATCGCCACCGCGCAAGAGCGCCAGCCCCCAACCATCCGCCAGGGCGGGCCCCGCCGCCTGTGGAACATTCTCGAGCGCATCCGCGACGACCAGACCGCCCACGGGCAGCTGCATCTGTACGGAGCGGAGGTCCGCATCGACCCCGACGGCACCTGCCGCCTCAGTCACGGAAACTGGAACGCCGTCATCCCCCCAGCTGCCACACCAGCCGACCAGGCCCCGACCTCGTGAGCGAGACAGGCCCGCCAAGCCCGCGCAACCCGCAGCTACGCGAGGAGCTGCTGCGCCGCGCCGAGACTGACCAGCACGTCAGGCAGACACCCGACGGAACTTTCCGCCCGCTGCCGGAGATGGGACAGGTCGACGCCGACAACTCCGCCCGCATTCGGGAGATCATCGACACCCACGGGTGGCCCGGGCACAGCCTGGTCGGCGCGGACGGCACCGATGCCGCCTGGCTGCTCGTCCAACACGCCCCCCACGACCTACAGCAGACATGCCTGCCCCTGCTTGACGCCGCCGTTGACGCCGGTGAGGCGACGCCGGCGCAGCTGGCCTATCTGACCGACCGCATCCTGGTCCGGCGCGGGCTGCCGCAGCGCTACGGAACCCAGTACCGGTCCACCGCGGACGGTGACCTCGAGCTCAGCCAAGTTGAGGACCCCGACCGGCTCGACCGCCGCCGGGCCAGCGTCGGGCTCGGCACCCATGCGCAGAGCCTGGCCGAGATCCGCCACCGCTACGGACCCCGACCCGCGACGGACCCGGACGATTCGCCTTCGCTGCACATCACCCACCACGACGGCCGGACAACGCTGGCAATCGCCGACACGGTGATCCTGCCGATCTACCTGGCCAGCCACCAGGACGTGATCGACGACCCGTTCTACTCCTCCGAACGGTTCCTCGACCGGCTCCGCAACTACGCCCAAGCGCCCGGCTTCCACCTGGTCGCCACCCACGCCGCCAACCAGATGGTCGGGCTCGCCTTCGGATACACCCTCGGCCCGACCAGCCGCTGGTGGCACGGGCTCACCACACCAGTCCCCGCCGGGTTCACCGCCGAAGACGGCACCCGCACCTTCGCCTTCAACGAGCTCATGGTCCACCCCGACTGACAACGCCGCGGCGTCGCCAGACAGCTGCACGACCAGCTGCTTTCCGCCCGAGTCGAACAGCGCGCCACCCTGCTCGTCCGCGCCGACAACCAGCCCGCACAAGCCGCCTACGCCAACTGGGGATGGCGCCCGGTCGGAAAGCTCCAGCCCTTTCCCGACTCGCCGATCTACGACGCGCTCATACTGCCCCTACCACTCGCGGCCGGCCCCTAGACCAAGCGCCGAGACCTCAAGTGGTGACAGACATCCCAACATGCCACCGTCTGCCCACGTTGGCACCTCGGCCGGCTGCCTTCCAACGCGTACGGTGTAATGCCATGACGGACCTTCGCCACGTGTGGGTCTGCGGTCGCGGGTTACAGCTGATCCGGGCCGATCGCGTCATCAGCTTGTCGGCGCTCGCACAACAGGGCGGGGCATTCGCCGCCGGCGCACCATCTGGACCCGGATACAGTCACCACACCATCAGCGCAAATGTCGACGCCGGCGACGATGAAACGCCCACCGCCGTATCGATCACCCCGACCGCGGGGACACCACCAGAGCGATTGCTGCCGGGCCTCGCGATGGCGT
>JAKEEW010000753.1 GCA_022616375.1 Sporichthyaceae bacterium | reverse complement strand
CGGCGGCCCGGCCTGAGCTGATCCGGCGTGAGCTGCTGAGCGACCCGGTCGCGGGAGCGCCGCCCGAGCTGCCGGTCGACGCCTGGGCCAGGCGCGGATACCGGTTCTTCGCGCTGCGGGACCTCGGCCAGGCGGGCGCCGGCTAGGCGGGCGCCGGCTAGGCGGGCGGAGCGAACAGCTCGGGCGGCCGGCGGTCGGCGAGCACCGGAAAGCCCTTGCGGGTGCTGGCGACCTGGCTGGGATCGATCTCCACGGTCAGAGTCTGCGGGTCCGTGCCGGCCTCGACCAGGATGTCGCCCCATGGGTCGGCTACCAGCGACCCGCCACCGAGCCGCACCCCGGCGTGCGCGCCGGACGCGTTGCAGGCCAGCACGTATCCCTGCGACTCCACTGCCCTGGCCTGGGCGAGCAGTCGCCAGTGCCTGATCCGCTTGTCCGGCCAGGCCGAGCTGATCACGAAGAGCTCGGCACCGCGGTCCAGCAGTCCGCGGAACAGCTCGGGAAAGCGCAGGTCGTAGCAGGTGGCGATGCCGGCCGTAGTGCCCGCGAGGTCGACCGTGACCAGCTCGGATCCGGCGGCGAGCGCGGTGGCCTCACCCTGCCCGAAACCGAACCTGTGCAGCTTGCGGTAGCGGCCGATCACTTCTCCGGTCGAGCTCAGCGTGACCGCGGTGTTGTAGAGCCGCCCGTCCTCGGCCCGCTCGATGATGGAACCGGCATGCACCGTGGTGCCAAGGTCACGGGCCGCCTCCGCGATGGCGCCGATGGTCGGTCCGTCGATCGGCTCCGCGGCATCCGCCCAGAGCTGGTAGGCGAATGCGCCGTGCGCCCACAGCTCGGGCAGCACGACCAGGTCCGCGCCGCGCTGGGTCCGGACCGCCTCGGCCACCCGGTGGATCCGGTCGGCAATGGGTGCGTCCAGGGAGGAATCGAGCTGGAGCAGGCTGATCCGCACGGTGGCTCCTTCGCACGTATGCTCCGCAATCGTGACGTTCGAAGACTATGTGGACGCTTGGTGGCAGACGAGCGGCTCCCTGGTCGTGGTCTGCGAACAGCTGCCCGATGAGCTCTGGGATACTCCGACCGAGTGCCCGGGCTGGTCGGTCAAGGATGTCGCCGCCCACGTGACCGGCGTCGAGTCGATGCTGCTGGGTCGTCCCCGCCCCCGACCGACCGGGCCGATCGACGCGCCGTACATCCGCAACGACGTCGGCCGGTTGGTCGAGCCGGACGTCCAGGTTCGGCGACCGCTGCCGCCGGCGACCGTGCTGGCCGAGCTCCGCGAGGTGCTCCAGGCCCGGCATTCGTCGCTGCGCGAGTCGCCACCCGACCCGGACGCTCCGATCATGTGGATCCAAGGACCCACCACGATGACCGGGATGATGCGGATGCGGGTGTTCGACGTGTGGGCGCACGAGCAGGACATCCGCCGAGCCGTCGACCAGCCGGGCAACCTGACCGGTCCGGCCGCCGAGGTGGCCAAGGCGGTCATCGTCACCGGCCTACCCAAGATCGTGGCGAAGCGGGCCGCCGCGAGCCCGGGTAGCTCGGTGCTGATCGAGACCACCGGCCCGACCCCGTTCGGCGCGGTCGTCACGGTTGACGCGGACGGCCGAGGCGCGCTCGCGCCGCCGCCCTGGCCGACCCCCACCACGGCCACGATCGCGCTGGACTGGTCCGAGCTGGTCCGGCTGTCGTGCGGCCGGTGCGATCCGACGGACGCAACGGTCACGCTGTCCGGGGACACCGACCTCGGCTGGCGCGTGGTGTCCCAGCTCGCCGTGACGCCCTAGCGGCTTCGCCCGCTCCCCGATCATTACGCACCGCCGGGGCGCGAAACCGGCGGATTTGCCCGGATTGCCCACGCCCCGGCGTGCGTAATGATCGCGGAGTTGGGGGTTACTGCCAGACCAGCCCGAGGGTCGGGTCCTCGAGCAACCCGGCCACGTCGGCCAGGAACCTGGAGCCGAGCTCTCCGTCGACCAGACGGTGGTCGAAGGACAGCGACAGCGTGGTCACCTTGCGGATCGCGATCTGGCCCTCGTGCACCCACGGGGTGTCCCGGACCGCGCCGAAGCACAGGATCGCCGCCTCGCCCGGGTTGAGGATCGGGGTGCCGGTGTCCACGCCGAACACGCCGACGTTGGT
>JAKEEW010000118.1 GCA_022616375.1 Sporichthyaceae bacterium | reverse complement strand
GCACCCTGGCCGGCCGGCTGTGCATGACCCTGAGCAGAAGTCGCCGGCCGGGTCGTGGCAGCGTGCGCAGCGCGAGCGTGATCGGCGCACCCAGCGCGAGGAAGATCGGCACCACCATATTGAGCAGCATGTGCTGGACCATGTGCATGCTGATCAGCACCGAGTCGTAGGCGGCCAGCGAGGACTGAGTGGCCAGCACCGCGGCCCCCAGGCCGAGCCCGACGAGGCACACCGTGCGCCACCGGGACCACCGGTCGCCCCGGGCCCGCAGCCGGTGCACGCCGTAGCAGTAGGCAGCGGCGGTGGCCACGATGAGCGCGGCCGGGATCGGCTCGAACGCCCAGACGGTGAGCAGCCGCAACGGGGTCAGCGGCGGTGGCAGCTCCCCAGAGGTGGCGTGCGCGGCCAAGGACCCCGCGACGCTCCACTGACCCACGCCGGCAGCCTACGACACAGGTCAGCGGCGGCCACTCGGGCGACACCGGCTCGGTGATGCGGGGGTGCGCTGCGCTTACGCACCGGCTACCGACATAATGGCCCGCGTGGTGACAGCAACCGCTGCCGACAGGCACGCCGTGCCCACGGCCGGCCGGCCGAACATGGTGAGCGTGGGGACCATCGTCTGGCTCTCCTCCGAGCTCATGTTCTTCGCGGCCCTATTTGCCATCTTCTTCACGCTTCGTTCGGTTGCCGGCGCGGACAACTGGCCACCGGACAACGTGCATCTCAACCTGCCGTTCGCCGCGGTGAACACGCTGGTCCTGATCCTGTCCTCGGTGACCTGCCAGCTCGGTGTGTTCGCTGCCGAGCGCGGCCAGACCCACCGCACCGGGTCGCTGCTCAACGTCGGCCGATGGGGGCTGCACGAGTGGTTCGTGCTCACCTTCATCATGGGCGCGATCTTCGTGGCCGGTCAGGTCACCGAATACACCCAGCTGGTCAACGAGGGCACCTCGATCTCGTCCAGCTCGTTCGGCACCGCGTTCTACCTGACCACCGGTTTCCACGCGCTGCACGTGACCGGCGGGTTGCTGGCGTTCCTGCTGGTGCTCGGCCGGATCTACTACACCCGACGGTTTACCGAGGAGCAGGCCACCACCGCGATCGTCGTGTCGTACTACTGGCACTTCGTCGACGTGGTCTGGGTTGGCCTGTTCTCCGCGATTTACCTGCTCCCACTGGACCTGTTCTGACCGCCAACCATCGGTAGGGGACGTGACGTGAAATCGCTGTCCACGCGGCGCCGGCACCCGCTGGCGCTGGCTGCCGTGCTTCTGGTCGCGCTGGCGGCGACCGGTGGGCTGTACGCCGTCTTCACCACGGCCGGGCAGCCGGCGCAGGCGGCCTCGGCCCAGTCGCTGGCCATCCAGGAGGGGAAGGCGCTGTTCATCACCAGCTGCTCGTCCTGCCACGGACTCAACGGCGAGGGCAGCACCGATGCGCCGTCGCTGGTCGGCGTCGGTGCCGCAGCAGTGGACTTCCAGGTAGCGACCGGACGGATGCCGGCCACCATCCAGACCCAGCAGATCCCGCAAACCAAGCGGGTGTTCACCCAGGCGCAGATCGACCAGCTGGCCGCGTACGTCGCCTCGCTCGGTCCGGGTCCGGCAGTGCCGACCGAGGCCGATTACAACCCCGCCGACGGGAGTATGGCCGAGGGTGGCGAACTGTTCCGGACCAACTGCGCGTCCTGTCACAACTTCGCTGGCGCCGGCGGCGCGCTGACCGAAGGCAAGTACGCGGCGTCGCTGGCCGGCGCCGACCCCAAGCACATCTACGAGGCGATGCTGACCGGCCCGCAGTCGATGCCGGTCTTCAACGACGAGACGCTCACTCCGGAGGAGAAGCGCTCGATCATCGCGTTCGTCACCAACATCACCGAAGAGGGCAACCCAGGCGGCCACGGCCTGGGCCGAATCGGCCCGGTCTCCGAGGGAATCGTGGTGTGGATCGTCGGTATCGGTGCCCTGGTCGGCGCCGCGGTGTGGATCGGGGCTAGGGCCACATGAGCAGCTACGGCACTGACGGAGTCCGCCCCACCGGGGTGGACAACGGCGAGCCAGGTGCGATCGAGCGCGCGGTCGGGTCCGGCCACGTGGTCGACGGCTCGCCCGGACGGCACGCCGCCCGGGTCAGCAGCGACCCGTTCGCCGACCCTGGACTACCCGAGCACCACCCGCGCCGCACCGACGTCGACCCGAAGGCCAAGCGCCGGGCCGAGATGCAGGTCGCGACCATGTTCGGGCTCAGCACGCTGGCCGCGATCGGGTTCGTCGCCGCGTTCGTTGCGATCGACAAGCACGCGTTCGTCTCGGTCCCGCTGTTTGGCAAGATCGGCGCGCAGAACCTCGCGCTTGGTCTGGGCATGGGCCTATCCCTGCTGCTCATCGGCATCGGGGTCATCCACTGGTCGCGCAAGCTGATGAGCGGCGTGGAGATCGTCGAGGATCGGCACCCGATGCGCTCCTCCGACGCCGACCGGGAGGTCGCCGCCGTCGCGGTGCAGGAAGGCGTCGAGGACAGCAGGTTCGGCCGGCGGCCGTTCCTGATCGGCGGCAGCCTCGCCGGTGCGCTCGGCGCGGCCACAGTGGCCCCGCTGGTGACGCTGCGCGACCTCGGGCCGCTGCCGGAGAAGAAGCTGCGGCACACCGCCTGGGCGGAGCAGCACGAGATCGTGTACGAGCACAGCAACCTGCCGATCCTGGCCGCCGACGTGCCGATCGGCTCGATGATCACCGCTAAGCCGAAGGACGTCGAAGACCTCAACGAGCTGGCCAAGTCGGCCATCCTAATCCTGCGGCTGGAGCCGGACATGATCCGTAACTCCCGCCAGCTGGAGTGGGGGCACGAGGGCATTTTCGCGTTCTCGAAGATCTGCCCGCACGTGGGTTGCCCGATCGGGCTGTACGAGCAGGAGACCCATCACCTGCTCTGCCCGTGCCATCAGTCCACGTTCGACGTGCTGGACGGCGCGAGGGTGATCTTCGGTCCGGCGGCGCGCAGTCTGCCGCAGCTGCGTATCACCGTTGGCGAGTCCGGGTACCTGATCGCCGAGGGCGATTTCGACGAGCCGGTCGGCCCGAGCTTCTGGGAGCGCGGATGAGCACGGTGGAGAAGGTCGCCGGCGGAGTCGGTAACTACCTGGACGAGCGGGTCGGCCTGGCCGGCGCGTCCAAGAAGCTGATCCGCAAGGTCTTCCCCGAGCACTGGTCGTTCCTGCTCGGCGAGATCGCGCTGTGGTCGTTCGTGGTGCTGCTGCTCACCGGGACCTGGCTCACATTCTTCTTCAAGCCGAGCATGGTCGAGGTCGTCTACAACGGCTCCTACCAGCCGCTGCAGGGTCAGCACATGTCCGAGGCGTATGCCTCGACGCTGGACATCAGCTTCGACATCCGCGGCGGCATGATCATGCGGCAGATCCACCACTGGGCAGCGCTGATCTTCGTCGCGGCGATCTGCATCCACCTGCTGCGGATCTTCTTCACCGGCGCGTTCCGCAAGCCGCGCGAGCTCAACTGGATCATCGGCAACATCCTGCTCACGCTGGCGCTGCTCGAAGGCTTCGCCGGCTACTCGCTGCCCGACGACCTGCTGTCCGGCACCGGGCTGCGGATCGCCGAGGGCGTGCTGCTGTCCATCCCGCTGGTCGGGACATATGCGTCGTTCTTCCTGTTCGGCGGTGAGTTTCCGGGCAACGACCTGATCCCCCGGCTGTTTACCATCCACATCCTGCTCATTCCTGCGCTGATGGTGGCGCTGATCACGGTGCACCTGCTGCTGGTGTTCATGCAGAAGCACACTCAGTGGTCGGGGCCGGGCAAGACCGAGAAGAGCGTGGTCGGCTACCCGTTCCTGCCGATCTACATGGCCAAGACCGGCGGCTTCTTCTTCATCGTGTTCGGCGTATGCGCGCTGCTCGGCGGGCTGGCCCAGATCAACCCGATCTGGTTGTACGGCCCCTACCATCCGGCCCAAGTGTCGGCCGGCTCGCAGCCGGACTGGTATATCGGTTTCCTCGAAGGCGCGTTGCGCGCGATGCCGAACTGGGAGATCAACGCGCTGGGCCATACCTTGAGCCTGAACGTGCTGATCCCAGCCTTGATCGTCCCCGGCATCTTCTTCACCGTGCTCGCTATCTATCCGTTCATCGAGCAATGGATCACCGGGGACAAGCGTGAGCACCACCTGTTGCAGCGACCGCGCAACGTGCCGACCCGGACCGCGTTCGGCGTCGCCGGCATCACGTTCTTCGGGATCCTGTGGCTCAACGGTGGCAACGACCTGATCGCGGAACGGTTCCGTCTGTCCTTCAACACGATCACCTGGTTCACCCGGATCTTCATCTTCGTCGGGCCGGTGCTGGCCTACTGGATCACCAAGCGGATCTGCCTGGGCCTACAGCGCCGGGATCGGGACAAGGTGCTGCACGGCCGGGAGACCGGGATCATCCGGCGGCTGCCGACCGGCGAGTTCATCGAGGTGCACGAGCCGATCCCGGTGGAGGATCGGTACGTGCTGACCGCGCACGAGGTGGCCAAGCCGCACGAGCTGGGTCCGGACGTGGACGAGAACGGCATCCCGAACCCGAACGGGCGCAAGGAGAAGGTCAGGGCGGTGCTGTCCCGCTGGTACTTCGGCGACCGGGTGGACAAGCCCACGTCCGAGGAATATCAGGCGATCACCTCCGGTCACGATCACCACTAGCCGGCCGGCGATCACCCCAAAAACCGCCGTTTGGATGAATTCATCGGCTCCGGCGGGTTACTTCGCGACCGAGTCACGAGCCGTTTCCCATCCGTTCACGTTCGTGCACTTCGATTCGAGTCGTACGAATGACCAAGTCTGATCTTTTACGTAGACGAAGGGATCGCATCGTGACCAACATTGGGCGCCGGACTGCGCGCTCCATCGCGGTTGTCGCCGTGATGGCCGCGGCGCTTGCCGCGTGTGGCAATGACGACGAGAATCCCCCAGCCGGCGGTGGCACGAACTCGCCGGCCGCGCCGCTGTCCGGCTCGATCGCCGTAGACGGGTCGAGCACGGTGACCCCGCTGACCGAGGTCGCGGCCGAGCTGTTCAACGAGGAGAACCCCAACGTCCAGATCGCGGTTGGCACGTCAGGCACCGGCGGCGGCTTCGAGAAGTTCTGCGCCGGCGAGACCGACATTTCGGACGCCTCCCGGGCGATCGAGGACGACGAGGTGGCAGCCTGCCAGACCGGCGGGATCAGCTACGAAGAGTTCACCGTCGCCAATGACGCGCTCACCATCGTGGTGAGCAAGGAGAACACCTTCGCCACCTGCCTGACCGTCGACCAGCTCAAGAAGATCTGGGAGCCGGCCGCCGAGGGCACGGTCACCAACTGGAACCAGGTCGACCCGAGCTTCCCGGACCAGGCGCTCGACCTCTACGGCCCGGGCACCGACTCCGGCACGTTCGACTACTTCACCGACGTGATCAACGGTGAGGAAGGCGCAAGCCGGACCGACTACCAGCCATCCGAGGACGACAACGTGATCGCCTCCGGGGTGGCCGGTTCGCCGGGCGGCCTGGGCTACTTCGGCCTGACCTACTTCGAGGAGAACCAGGCCACGCTCAACGCGGTGCAGGTGGACAGCGGCAACGGCTGCGTGGCCCCGAGTGCCGAGACAGCCCAGGACGGCTCGTACACCCCGCTGGCCCGCCCGCTGTACATCTACCCCAAGGCGGACTCGCTGCAGCGGCCCGAGGTGCTCGCGTTCGTCGAGTACTACGTGGAGAACGCCGCCCAGATCGCCGAGGAGGCCGGGTTCGTTCCGCTGAACGCGACCCAGCAGGCCGACCTGCAGGCCGACCTCGACCGGCTGAAGAGCACGGTCGGCTGATCTACGAATGTCGGCCGAACCGACGGCAGTCGCCCCAGGGACCGCACCCGGGTCCCTGGGGCGCAGCCGCCCCCGCTACGGAGAGCAGCTCATCAAGGGGTTGCTGTTCGCCGCTGCCGCCCTGTCGGTCGTCACCACGGCCGCGATCGTGATCTCGCTGATCCCGCCGACGGTGGGGTTCTTCGAGCGGGTGGGGTTCGGCGAGTTCTTCTTCGGCGACCGGTGGACCGCGCTGTTCCAGAATCCCCAGTACGGCGTACTCCCGCTGGTGACTGCGACCCTGGTCATCACGGCCATCGCCCTGCTGGTGGCGGTTCCGGTGGGACTACTCACCGCGATCTACCTGTCTGAGTATGCCCACGCCCGGGTCCGTAAGATCGTCAAGCCGGTGCTCGAGGTGCTGGCCGGCATCCCGACCGTGGTGTTCGGGTTCTTCGCGCTCAAGGCGGTCACCCCATGGTTGCAGGACTACCTGCCCTTTAAGGTCGAGACCTTCAACGCATTCTCGGCCGGAGTGATCGTTGGGGTAATGATCATTCCGACGGTCGCGTCGCTGGCCGAGGACGCGATGTCGGCGGTGCCGCACGCGCTGCGGGACGGCGCTTTCGCGCTCGGCTCGTCCCGCATGATCGTCTCTTTGCGGGTGGTGTTCCCGGCCGCGCTCTCCGGCATTGTCGCCGCGATCGTGCTGGCCATCTCCAGGGCCATCGGCGAAACGATGATCGTGGTGATTGCCTCCGGATTGCGGGACAACTTCACGCTCAACCCGTTCGAGGCCGCGATGACGATGACCGGCTACATCGCCAGCGCCGGCTCGGGTGACCTGCCGACCGCTTCGTTCGAGTACCGGACCATCTTTGCGGTCGGCGCGCTGCTGTTCGTGATCACCTTGATCATGAACCTGCTCAGCATCCGGCTGGTTCGCAAGTTCCGCGAGGTGTACGAATGACCGCCGACGCAACTGTCATCCGAGCCGCGGTCGGTCGCCGGCTGGAGGGCACCGGAGTTCCGATCCGGGAGCGGCTGTTCAAGCTCCTGTTGTGGACCGGCGTCGCGGTGGCGTTCCTGTTCCTGGTGGTGCTGCTGGTCTACGTAGTCCAACAGGGCTGGGATCGACTCGACTCTCGACTCTGGGAGAACCAGCCGTCCCGGCGCCGGGTCGGTATCGCGGGCGCCCAGTCCGCGATCCTTGGCACGATCTGGGTGATCTCGCTGACCGCGCTGTTCTGCCTGCCCACCGGGATCATGGCCGCGATCTACCTGGAGGAGTACGCCAGGCCGGACCTTTGGCTCAACCGAGCGATCGAGTTGAACATCCAGAACCTGGCCGCAGTCCCGTCGATCGTGTACGGCATCCTCGGTCTCGGGATGATCGCTCGAGGTCCGCTCGGTCTGGGGTTTACGGTGCTCACCGCCGCGCTTACCCTGTCGCTGCTCGTGCTACCCATCGTGATCATCGCGTCCCGGGAGGCGATCCGGGCGGTGCCGAACTCGATCCGGCTCGGCTCACTCGCCCTGGGTGCGACCAAGTGGCAGACCGTACGCCGGCAGGTGCTGCCCGCCTCCATCCCGGGCATCGCGACCGGCTCGATCCTGGCGCTGTCCAGGGCGATCGGTGAGGCCGCGCCGTTGCTTCTGATCGGGGCGGCCGGCTTCATCGCGTTCAACCCGACCGGCCTGGACAGCCGCTACACCGTCTTGCCGATCCAGATCTTCAACTGGGTCAAGGCACCCCAAGCGGAGTTCACCACGCTGGCCTGGGCGGCTATCGTGATCTTGCTGGCGCTCCTGCTGTTGATGAACTCGGTAGCCATCGTGCTGCGTAACCGCTACCAGAAGCGGTGGTGACCATGACCGTCTCGACGACCACGACCGAGGGCCTAGGAATGAACCAGCCAGAACCCAGCACCGCGACCGAGACCGGCGACCGCTCGACCGCGGCACCGACCAGGCAGCCGGAGGTGCGCGCGCGCCCATCCGCAAGCCTGGCCGACCCGGTGTTCCGGCTCGACGACGTCAGCGTCTGGTACGGGGACTACGAGGCAGTCCGCGATGTCACACTCGACATCGGCCGGCAGCAGATCACCGCGATGATCGGCCCGTCCGGTTGCGGCAAGAGCACGATGATCCGCTGCCTGAACCGGATGAACGACCTGATCCCCGGCGCCCGAGTCGAGGGGAAGATCACCTACCACGACGAGGACATGTACGCCGACTACGTCGACCCGATCGAGGTCCGGCGCCGGATCGGCATGGTGTTCCAGAAGCCGAACCCGTTCCCGAAGTCCATCTACGACAACGTCGCGTACGGCCCGAGAGTCAACGGCATGCCGGGCAAGATGGCCGACATCGTCGAGCAGGCGCTGGTCGGCGCCGCACTGTGGGACGAGGTCAAGGACAAGCTCAAGGACAGTGCGCTGGCCCTGTCCGGCGGGCAGCAGCAGCGGCTGTGCATCGCCCGCACGATCGCGGTCAAGCCCGAGGTCATCCTGATGGACGAGCCGTGCTCTGCGCTCGACCCGATCGCGACCGCGAAGATCGAGGACCTGATGCAGGAGCTGGCCCGCGAGTACACCATCGTGATCGTGACCCACAACATGCAGCAGGCCGCCCGAGTGTCGGACCGCACCGCGTTCTTCACCGCGGACGTGGACGACAAGGGCGTCCGGCACGGCCGGCTGGTCGAGTACGACCTCACCGGCACCATCTTCAGCAAGCCCGCCGACCGACGAACCGAGGACTACATCACCGGACGCTTCGGCTAGGCCGCGGTCTAGCTGAGACCAGACCGGTCTGACACCGCGCCCGCAGGGAGGCCGGATGCCACAGGTCGTGGTGCTCGTCGCCGATCCGGACAGCGAGCTGTCCGCGGACGTCGCCGGTGCGCTGTCCGCGCGCGATGTCGCGGTCACCAGCTGCCGGACCGGAGCGGAGGCGCTGGTCTTGGCCGGCCGGCTGGCGCCGGACGCCGTCCTGCTGGCCGCAGCGCTACCCGACATCGACGCGGCCGAGGTGGTCAAGGCGATGCACCAGGTGCTGCCGGTTCCGGTGCTGCTCGGCGCCGGACCGGCCGATGCCGACGCCGCGGTCCGGGCACTGACCGCGGGCGCGGCCGCGGTGGTCGCCCGGCCCTACCGCACCAGCGAGCTGCTGCCCTACCTGGACGGGGTACGGGCCGAGCAGCGCGCCGGCGAGCTCGGTCCGGTGCTCCGGGTCGGCCCGATCGAGCTGGACGCGGCCACGTACGAGGTGCGCCTGGACGGGCGCCGGCTGTCGATCCCGCTACGCGAGTTCGAGCTGTTGCGCTACCTGATGGACCGGGCCGACCGGGTGGTCACCCGGGAGGACATCGCCAGGGACGTCTGGAACCGGGCCGGCCCGATCACCACCAACACCATCAACGTGCACGTGAAGCGGCTACGCAAGCGGCTCGGCGACGGGCCCGCGAGGCCGCCCCTGATCCGGACCGTGCGCGGGGTCGGGTTCCGGCTGGTCCACCCCGACTAACCTGCGCGCCGAGCGCCGGCCGCCGACCTTCTGGATCATTACGCGCGAGAGGGCGCGGATAATTCGCCCAGATCGGGTGATTGTGCGTCTCTACTGCGCGTAATGATCGCCGAAACGCGGCCCGGGCTAGGGCTGCGGGGCGGCCAGGGTCTGCTGCAGGCGCATCGCGACGGCACGGGCCTCGCTCTCCAGCCCGGCGTCTGACCACAGCTCGACCCACTCGCTGTGCTCGCCGCACACCCGCTCGATTGCACGCGCCGCAAGCACCCCGTCCTCGGCGCCAAGAGCCGGCGCCCGCTCGGTCAGCCAGCGGGCTACCCGGGGGTTCCCGGTCGGGTCGGTGTGCGAGTAACTGAACGCCACCACGGCCGCAGCCGCGATCGCCTCGTTCGCCGCCGGTGCCTCGAGGAAGCTCTCGTCCTCGGCCGCCACTCGCAGCACGTCCCGCAACCGGACCGCGGCGTGCTCGGGCTCGGCGTCCTCAAGATCCAGGAACAGGTCGAGCGCCTCGTCGTTGTCGAACGGGCCGGTACCCCAGGCTCCCATGGCCACTCCCCCAGATCAGCGGTAACGCCGGGCGGGTTGGCAGCAGCACGGACGTGCTGCGCTGGCCTCTAAGCTAGCGCGGAGCCCTTCGACCACTCTTTCCAGGACAGGTTCCAGTCGCCGAAGCCGTTGTCCAGCTCCATCGGCTTGTCCTCGTTGCCGTCCACCCGGATCACGTCACCGATCATGCTCTGGTCGTAGAACCAGCGGCCATTAGGCGTGCTCATTCCGACGCAGCCGTGGCTGACGTTCGCGTAGCCCTGCGAACCGACCGACCACGGCGCGGCGTGCACGAACTCACCGCTCCACGTCACGCGGACCGCGTAGTACACGGTCAACCGGTACGCCTCGGAGCCGTACGCGCCGACGGTCGAGCCGTCCATCACGCGCACGTAGTCCTTGGCCAGCACGACCTTGGTGCCACCACGGGTGGCCCAGCCGGGCTTGCCGCTGGTGATCGGAATGGTCCGGATCAGCTTGTCGTCGCGATACACCTTCATCTGGTGCGTGTTGACGTTCACCACGCTGACCATCGAGCGCCCGATGTCGAACTTCTGCACCTTGTTCGCGGTGCCCCAGGCGCCGCCACCGGCGTCGACGCCGGCCAGCGACGCAGTCACCCGCACCTTGCTGTGCGACGGCCAGTAGTCCTTGGGCCGGAACCGCACCTCGTTGTCGCTGACCCAGTGCCAGGTGCCGGTCGCCGGCTTCGAGCTGCTGACCAGCAGCCGGCGCTCCACCGCGGCCTTGTTCTGCACCGGCACGTTGAACTTGACCGAGACCGGGTGGCCGACTCCGACGGTCTCGCCGTTCTTCGGGGTGAACTCCGCCTCCAGCAGCTTGGTGGCCGGGAACGTCTTGAACGTGCTGCGCTCGGTCACCGCCTTGCCGTTCGGCCCAATTACCTCGGCGGTCATCGTGTAGGCCGCGCCCGGCTGCAGACCGCCGCCGTAGGTCCAGGTCCGGCCGTCCGAGCTGAACGCACCGGTGAGCTTGGCCACGCCGGTGCCGGCGCCGGCACCGGCACCGTCTGGGCTGAGGGTGACCGCGGTGAGCCTGCCGTTCGGTGTGACCACCGAGATCGGGCGGTCCGGCCGGACCTGCCGCAGGCCGTTGTCCGGCTCGAAGTCCAGCACCGCGCCCGGGTGTTCCTTGGGTCCCGACGACCCCGAACCCGAGCACGCGGACGCGGTCAGCGCGACCGCGACGGCCGTCGCCACCATGATCCGACGCCGACGACGGCTGGTCTGGATACCCCCACGCATCTACGCGGTCCCTTCCGGCGAGTGCTGCGGTACGGACGACAACAAGGCCGCTCACCCAGTTTCTGACCAGGTGAGCGGGTCCTATGCAGCGATTCCTTCGGCCGGCCTAACGAGCGGTGGGCCGGGCAGGAATTGGGCCGGTCGGGGGAAAGTCAGTGTTCGTGCTCGCCGCGGTAGTACTCGAACACGAAACCGATTACCGAAAGCGCTACGAACGGGACCGCCAGGATGAACAGCCACCAACCGAACACGATGCCGAGGAACATCACCGCCAGGGACGCGGCGACAGCAAGCGGCCACCAGCTGTACGGGCTGAAGAACCCAAGGTCGCCGGCGGCGTCCGCGATGCTGGCCTCGGGGTCGTCCTCCGGCCTCGGCTCGATCCGCCGGGCGGTGAACAGCAGGTAGTACCCGATCAAGAAGGACAGGCCGAAGGAGAGGATCAGTACCGTCGTGCCGGTGGGGTCCTCCGACCAGTACCAGTAGACGACCGTCACCGGCACCAGGAATGCCGCAAAAACGGCGAAGAGCCATCCCTCTACCTTCACCTGGACGCACCCTCCGTCGAGCCGGACCCGCCGGCTGGCTCCGCGGCTCCACGGTAGGCCGGACCGCCGTTGCCGTTGGTCACCAGCTCCTCGGTCAACGCGGCGGGATGGTGCAGGTCGAACGCCGGGCTCTCCGACCTGATCCTTGGCATGGACACGAAGTTGTGCCGTGGCGGCGGGGATGAGGTGGCCCATTCGAGCGAGCGTCCGTATCCCCACGGATCGTCCGCTTCGACCCGCGGCGCCCGCTTCGCGGTCTTGTACACGTTGTGGAGGAACGGCAGCGTGGACAGGCCGAGCAGGAACGAGCCCACCGTGGAGATCATGTTGTAGGTGGTGAACCCGTCACTGGCCAGATAGTCCGCGTACCGCCGGGGCATGCCGATCACGCCCAGCCAGTGCTGGATCAGGAACGTGGTGTGGAAGCCGACGAACAGTGTCCAGAAGTGGATCTTCCCGAGCCGCTCGTCCAGCATCTTTCCGGTCAGCTTCGGCCACCAGAAGTAGAAGCCGCCGAACATCGCGAACACCACGGTGCCGAACACCACGTAGTGGAAGTGCCCCACCACGAAGTAGGAATCCGAAATTGGGAAGTCCAGCGGCGGCGAGGCCAGGATGATGCCGGTCAGGCCGCCGAACAGGAACGTGACCAGGAACCCGATGGCCCAGATCATCGGGGTCTCGAAGGTCAGCGCACCCCGCCACATCGTGCCGATCCAGTTGAAAAACTTCACCCCGGTCGGCACCGCGATGAGGAAGGTCATGAACGAGAAGAACGGCAGCAGCACCGCCCCGGTGACGAACATGTGGTGCGCCCAGACCGTCATCGACAGGCCGGCGATCGAGATCGTCGCGAAGACCAAGCCCTTGTAACCGAAGATCGGCTTGCGCGAGAAGACCGGCAGGATCTCGGTCACGATGCCGAAGAACGGCAACGCGATGATGTAGACCTCCGGGTGCCCGAAGAACCAGAACAGGTGCTGCCACAGAATCGGCCCACCGGTGGCCGCCTCGAACACATGTGCGCCGAGCTTGCGGTCCGCCTCCAGCGCCAGCAGCGCCGCGGCCAGCACCGGGAAGGCCAGCAGGACCATGACCGAGGTCAGCAGGATGTTCCAGGTGAAGATCGGCATCCGGAACATGGTCATGCCCGGCGCCCGCATGCAGATGATCGTGGTGATGAAGTTGACCGCGCCGAGGATGGTGCCGAAGCCGGCGAACGCCAGGCCCATGATCCACAGATCGGCGCCGATGCTCGGTGAGCGGATCTCGTCGTTCAGCGGCGAGTAGGCAAACCAGCCGAAGCTGGCCGCGCCGTCCGGGGTCAGGAAGCCGGCCACCACGATCAGCCCGCCGAACAGAAACAGCCAGTAGCTGAACATGTTCAGCCGCGGGAAGGCCACGTCCGGCGCGCCGATCTGCAACGGCATGATCGCGTTCGCGAAGCCAATGAACAGCGGGGTCGCGAAGAGCAGCAACATGATCGTGCCGTGCATCGTAAACGCCTGGTTGAACTGCTCGTTGGACACCAGCTGGGTGCCGGGCCGGGCTAGCTCGGCGCGCATCACCATCGCCATCAGGCCGGCGAACAGGAAGAACGCGAACGAGGTGATCAGGTAGAGGTTCCCGATCACCTTGTGATCGGTCGTCGTGATCCAGCGCACGACCGTGCTGCCCGGGCGCCGGACCCGGCGCACTGCGCCGGCCGGAGCGTGGCTGGTGGCGGTCACGACGTGCTCCCTTCCGTGATGCTCGCCTCGGCCGGTTCGAGCGGGTCACCGGGCAGGATGCCCCTGGGTAGCTGCCCGGTCTGGCCCTTGGCGCGCAACTCGGCCAGATGGGCCTCGTACGCCTGCGGACTGACCACCGCGACGTTGAACAGCATGCGCGAGTGGTCGAAGCCGCACAGCTCGGCACACTTACCCGCAAATGTGCCCTCCTTGTTCGGGGTGATCGCGAACTTGTTCACCCGACCAGGGATGACATCCATCTTGAACAGGAAGCCCGGCACCCAGAACGAGTGGATGGTGTCCGGCGAGGTCAGCTCGAAGAGCACGGTCTGGCCCACCGGCAGGTACAGCGTGGGTGGCTGACCAGGTGTGCCCGCCTCGTACACGTCGCCGTCGACGTAGTTGAACGACCAGCTCCACTGCCGGCCGACCACGTTGATGGTCTGGTCCGGGTTGTCCGGCAGCTCGACAATCTTCGACTCGTCCCGCGCGGTGAAGTAGAAGAACACCACCACGATGATGAACGGCGCGATGATGTAGAGGACCTCGATCGGCAGGTTGTACCTGGTCTGGGTGGGCAGCGCGGTCGAGCGCCGGCGGTGGAAGATGATCACCCAGATGATCAGGCCCCAGACCACGGCACCGACGATCCAGGCCGCGATCCAGCCACCACTCCACAGGTGCGCGATCCTGGCGGATTCCTCGGTCGCCGGCTCCGGCATGCCAAAGCGGGGCAAGTCACCCGATGAGCATGCGGTTGCGGTGAGTAGCACGAGACCGAGCGCGAGCAGCCGGCGGCTGCGACGACCGGCGCGAGCGGTCCGCGGTTGCGGGTCGATTGGACTCACGTCGCCTTCCCCACACTCCTGTCCAGCGCCGCCGGCTATCCGCGCAGTGCAGCCGCACTCCGCCCAACCGCGCGTGAGCACACGTCCTCAACGTCGCGCACACCTTATCGCCATCACCCAGCCCGCCTGTGCTCAGGTGCGGTATGTCGCTCCGCTAGCGTCACACCTGTGGTGTACCTGGACGCGGCCTCGGCAGAACCGCTGCACCCGGCCGCCCGGAACGCGCTGCTCACCGCCCTGGACGAGGGCTGGGCGGACCCGGCCCGGCGGTATGCGGCCGGCCGTCGGTCCCGGCTGCGGCTCGATGCGGCCAGGGCGGCCCTTGCCGAGTCGGTCGGGGTCAGGGCCGACGAGCTGAGCTTCCCCGCCTCGGGCACGGCGGCAGTCCAGCTCGGTCTGCTCGGCGCCGCGGCGGCCCGGCAGCGGGTTGGTTCGCACCTGGTGGTCAGCGCGGTCGAGCATTCCGCGGTGCTCCACGCAGCCGAGGCGCATCCGGGCGAAGTGACCGTGGTGCCGGTCAACCGGCTGGGCCGGATTGACCCGGACGAGTTCGCCGCCGCGTTGCGCCCGGACACCGCGCTGGCCTGCTTGCAAACGGCCAACCATGAGGTCGGCACCGAACAACCGGTGCCGGCGGTGGCCGCGGCATGCCAGGCGGCCGGCGTGCCGCTGCTGGTGGACGCGGCCCAGTCGGTCGGCCGGGTGCCGGTGCCCGACGGCTGGTCGGTGCTGGCCGCCAGCGCGCACAAGTGGGGCGGGCCGCCAGGGGTTGGCGTACTGGTCGTCCGCAAGGGCACCAGATGGCGGTCAGTGCTGCCGGCCGACGAGCGGGAACGCGGCCGGGTGGCCGGCTTCGAGAACGTGCCGGCCATCGTGGCCGCCGCGGTCGCGCTGGCCGCGCGCTTGGAGGTCGCGCCGGCCGAGGCCGAGCGGCAGCGGACGCTGGTGGACCGGATCCGGGCCCGGGTGCCGCAGCTGATCCCGGACGTGGAAGTGGTTGGCGATCCGGTGCACCGGCTCCCCCACCTGGTCACCTTCTCCTGCCTCTACCTGGACGGGGAAACGCTGGTCAGCGAGCTGGACCGGGCCGGGTTCGCGGTGAACTCCGGGTCCTCGTGCACGTCGAGCACGCTGCGACCGAGCCACGTGCTGGAGGCGATGGGCGTGCTCACGCACGGCAACGTGCGAGTCTCGCTACCGCTGGGCACCGGGGAGCCCGAGGTGGAGCGCTTCCTCGAGGTGGTGCCGGGCGTGGTCGCGCAGCTGCGGGCGAAAGCCGGGGTGAGTGGGCTGTGACAGATCCGGAGGTAGGGCTAGACCAGGCCGCGCTGGTGCTCGACACGGTCGGCCGGCGCTGCCCGATCCCAGTCATCGAGCTGGCCAAGCACATCGGCACGGTGCCGGTCGGGGCGGTGATAGCCGTGCTCTCCGATGACGAGGCCGCGCGGGTGGACATTCCGGCCTGGTGCGAGATGCGCGCGCAGCAGTATCTGGGCGCGGCCGACTCGCCCACCCGGGGCCCGGCCTATCTGATCCGCCGGGTCAGCTGAGCCCGGGTCAGTTGAGCCCGGGTCAGTTGAGCAGGGGCGCGGCTCAACCGAACACGGCCGGCAGCGGCACCCGCAACGCTCTCTCCAACTGCGCCAGAAAGCGCTCCCGCGCTAAATCGAACCCGCCGAGCGAGCGCAGGTGCGGCGTGGTCCACTGCACGTCAAGCAACCGATCCTGGGCGCCATCGGCGCGCAGCAGCTCGACCAGCGCCACCAGTGCCACCTTCGACGCGTCGCGGCGCCGGTAGAACATCGACTCCCCGGCGAACAGGCCGCCGATCGCCACCCCGTAGAGCCCACCGGCGAGCTCGCCATCCAGCCAGGTCTCGACCGAGTGCGCCCAGCCGAGCTCGTGCAACCGGACGTACGCAGTCTCCATCTCGCTGGTGATCCAGCCGCTCGGCCGGACCGGATCCGCACAGGCCGCAATCACCTGCTCGAACGCGGTGTCGATCCGGATCTCGAAGCGCCGGCAGGAGGTGCGCAGCGACCGGGTGACCACGAGCCGGTCCAGTGGGATGACGCCACGCGGATCCGGCGACCACCAACCGACCGGCCCGCGGCGGGCGACCGGCATCGGGAACAGCCCGGACCGGTAGCCCGCAAGCAGCGTGCCCGGCTCCAGATCCGCACCCACCCCGACCAGCCCGTCGTCGTCGGCGGACGACGCGGGCGGCAGCAGCCAACGGGTGGCGGGTGGCTCGGCTGGCATGAGTGCGGTCATCGAGTCATGGGTGGCCGGGAGTCTCCCAGGCCGGTGCTACGGGCGCGGGCAGCGTACGTGCGGCGCAACCTCGTCGGCCGCGTCGGAACCGTACGCCTTGGCCAGCCGCTCCAGGAAGTTCGACTGGCTCAGCTCATACTCCTGGGTGCCGATGGTCTCGATCACGTAGGTAGCCAGCAGCGCACCCACCTGGGCGGACCGTTCCAGCGGCAACCCCCAGGCGACCCCGGCAAGGAAGCCGGCCCGGAACGCGTCGCCTACGCCGGTCGGGTCGGCCTTGCGCAGCTCCTCGGCGGCCGGGATCACGATCGGCTCAGCGTCGCGCCGGTCGATCCGGGCGCCGCGCGGACCCAGGGTGGTCACCCGGACCGATACCCGGTCCAGCACGTCGGTCGCGCTCCACCCGGTCTTCTGCTCGAGCAAAGCGGCCTCGTACTCGTTGGTGAACAGGTAGCCGGCACCGTCGACCAGCAACCGGATCCCCTCCCCGTCCATCCAGGCCAGCTGCTGGGACGGGTCGGCGGCGAAGCGGTAGCCGCGGGCCCGGCATTCGTCGGTGTGCCGCAGCATCGCCTCCGGGTCGTTCGCGCTGATCACGACCAGTTCGAGCGCCCCGGTCCGGTCCGCTATCGGCGACAGCTCGATGTCCCGCGCCTCGGTCATCGCCCCCGCGTAGAAGGACGCGATCTGGGCGTCGTCGTCATCGGTGGTGCAAACGAATCGGGCGGTATGCCGCAACTCGGATATGTGTACTGCCTCGGTGTTGACGTTGTGCCGGTTCAGCCACGACCGGTAGTCGATGGTGAAGTCGGATCCGACCGCGCCGACCAGGATCGGGCGCAGCCCAAGGCAGCCCATCCCGAACGCGATGTTGGCGGCCACCCCGCCGCGCCGAACCTCCAGGTCCTCGACCAGGAAGGACAGTGAGATCTTGTCCAGCTGGTCGACGATGAGCGAGTCGCGGAACCGTCCGCGGAACCGCATCAGATGGTCGGTAGCGATCGAGCCGGTGACGGCAATGTGCATGGCGCGCTTCTTTCCAGTCGGTCCCGTTCCGCGCCCTCGGTCGCGAACAGCGGAAACCCTAGACCACACTGGCCTGATGTCCAGTGCTTCCGGCTCGACGTTGCGCCGTCTGGTGCCGCTCACGGCCGGCGTGGTGGTGCTCGGCGTGCTGGCTGCGGTCGGGCTGGCGCACCTGACGTCCGAACCCGCTGGACCGCGGCCGGGCGCATCGGCGGAGAACCAGGCCAGGCCGGTGCCGCTACGGCTGGAGACCAGCGGGCAAGCTGAAACCAGTCCACTACCGGTAGGAGAGATGGCAGGCAGCAGCGAGATCAACCCGGACCTGCGGGCTCCGGTCGAGATCCGGTACGCGATCAGCGGGCCGGTGCCGGATGGTCCGGCCGAGGGCGCGGCCTACCGGCTGGCCGACCGGCCAGCCGAGCCGAGCGCGGTGGCCCGGCTGGCCGGGGCACTCGGCCTGGACGAATCGCCGCGGCGGACCAGCGCGGGCTGGACGGTCGACTCGGCGCGCGGCCGGCTTGTGGTGTCGGATGATCCGGGCCTGCCGTGGTACTTCCGCAGCCAGCGCGGTTCGGTCGAGCGAACCGCTGGACCGGCCGGGCCGGGGCGGATCGCCGCCGCCAGGATGGCTGCGCCGATGCTGACCGCGTCCGGTCTGGCCGAGCTGGAGACCGAGATCTTCCCGGGCAGCCCGCTCACCCTGGTGACCGCGGACCCGCTGATCGACGGGTTGCCTACCACCGGGTTCAGCACCGCGGTGCACCTGGACGCCGATGGGCCGGCCTTCGCCGGCGGCTGGCTGGGCTCGGTGCTGGCCGGTGACCGGTACCCGGTAATCGGCGCCCGGGACGCGGTCGCGGCCGCGGCTGCTGCTCGCGGCAAGACCGCAGGCAGCCAGGGGGTCGCCGGTCGGGTCGACAGTGGCGGCTGCCCGGCTGAGCCCGAGGTCGAGCCCGGGGCGGCGTCCGGATCGCCGGCGCCCGGATCGCCGGCGCCCGGTGCGGGCAGCACCGCCGCCCCGCCGGCCGTCGCGCCGAAGAGCCAGCCGCAGTACGAGACCGACAATCCGATCCCGCTGACTCCACCGCCGACCGCTGCCCAGGCCGCCCCGGGTGCGCTGACCCGGCCGGCCAAGACCGGGGTGACCGGGCCCGGATGCCGCAGCGTGCTGGTGACGCTGTCCGACCCGCAGTTCGGGCTGGCCTGGCGGCTCAGCGGTGACCAGGCGATGCTCGTGCCGGCCTGGCTGTTCCGGACCGACCGGGGACGCGGCCGGCTGGGATTCGTTGCGGTCCACCCGGACTATCTGCGCTAGCCGCCGCTAGCCGCTGGCGCTACGCCGCAGTAGGCCGCAAACGCCAAGGACGCGGGCCGACGTTGCCGTCTCACCCGCGTCCCGCTGGCTTTGAGTGCTTAGTGGAACGAGTCTCCGCACGCGCACGAGTTCGTGGCGTTCGGGTTGTCGATCGTGAAGCCCTGCTGCTCGATCGAGTCGACGAAGTCGATCGTGGCGCCGCTCAGGTAGGGCGCGCTCATCCGATCGGCCACCACGTCGACGCCGCTGAAGTCGCGCACGATGTCGCCCTCGAGCTGGCGGTCGTCGAAGAACAGCTGATAGCGCAGGCCGGAGCAACCGCCGGGCTGGACGGCCACCCGCAGCCGAAGATCGGCCTGGCCCTCCTGCTCGAGCAGGCTCTTGACCTTCGACGCGGCCGCGTCGGTCAGCACGATGCCGCCCTGCGTCGTCGTGTCGGGCTGGACCGTCATGTCGCTCCCCAAGATTGGCTGTTCGGTTGGACCCTCCGGTGCAACATCGGCCGGACGGCTCAACATTCCGTCTCACCATGCTCGCACGGCGGCCGCGCCTGGCCAACTCTGCGACCCGCCGACGATCGGGCCCGTTGATCAGCTCTGCGCAGATCTCTCGACCCGGTCTCATCCGGGTGACCAGGTCCGGGCCACCCGGCCGGCCAGCGCGGCCAGCTGATCAGCGGCCGCCGCCCTGGCGCGCTCCGGCGAGCCGGCCAGCTCGGTGATGGAGTACGCGGCGTCCACCCCGATCGAGGCGATCTCGCGGCGACCGAGGTTGATCGATCCGGCCAGAACCACGCAGGGCCGGGCAGACCGCTGGCTGACCCAGGCCACTCCGGAGACGACCTTGCCGCGCAACGACTGCCAGTCGAACGCGCCCTCGCCGGTTACGACGAGATCCGCCTTGCCGGCCCGATCCACCAACCCGACCGCGTCGATGACCAGCTGGATCCCGGCCACCCGGGAAGCGCCGAGCAGGAACAGCCCGTAACCGAGCCCACCGGCCGCGCCGGCTCCGGCCCGCGTCGCCAGCCCGCCAGGGTCGGTGAGCTGGGCCCACCGGGTCAGCGCGGTCTCGAGCTGGTCAACCTGGGCGGTGGTCGCCCCCTTCTGCGGCCCGTACCCGGCGGTGGCCCCCTGCGGGCCGAGCATCGGGTTGTCCACGTCGGTGGCCGCGATCAGTGCCAGGTCGCCGATCCTGGCCCGGGCCGGTTCGAGATCCACCACGGTCAGCGTGGCCAGACCGGCGCCGCCGCCGCGCAGCAGCCCGGCCGGCTCGGCGCCGAGCGCGGCCAGCAACCCGGCCCCGCCGTCGTTGCTCGCCGATCCGCCGAGCCCGACCACGATCTCTGTCGCACCGGCGCCGGCGGCCGCCGCGACCAGCTCTCCCACCCCGTACGTGCCCGCCCTGACCGGATCCCGACCGTGCTCCGGCAGCAGATCCAACCCGCAGGCGGCCGCGGACTCGAGGTAGGCCCGCGATCCCACCCGCAGGATCTGCGCTCGAACCGGTCGGCCCAGCGGTCCGGTCACGCCGACCTCGGTGCGCTGCCCGCCGAGCGGGCCGGCCAGTGCCTCGACGAATCCCGGGCCGCCGTCGGACATCGGCACCAGGTCAAGCTCGTCGGCCGGCCGGGTAGCCCGCCAGCCGGTCGCGATCGCGGCCGCCGCCTCGACGGCGGTCAGCGTGCCGGCGAACTTGTCCGGCGCGACGAGAACCCGCACGAGGCTCAACCTTAGGGTGAGCCTGATGAGCCGACGGGATGCCGAGCTCCAACCCCGTACCGCTGGCTGTCCGTGATCTTCCTGGGTTTACGGGTTGTACGCGATCTAGGTCCGGCGCTGACAGGCCGTACCCGGCCGGCCGCTACGCCAGGTATGCGACGATCGATGGCGAAACGTTTGCCTGGGGAGGCTCCCGGTGACCATCACCACCCCGTCGACCGCGGCGGGCGGTCAGCGCCGCCCGACGCCGATTTCGTTGATGTTGCTCGGTCGGGGCACCGACCCGTTCACCGAACGCGGCGTGGAGTGTCCCGGCGACCTGCCGGCGGCGGCCGATCCCGCTCTGGCCGACCGGGCCAAGGCGGCCAAGGCGGCGCTCGGCGACGAGCTGCTCGTGCTCGGGCACCACTACCAGCGCGACGAAGTGATCCAGTTCGCCGACGTAACCGGCGACTCGTTCAAGCTCGCCCAGCAGGCCGCGGGCCGACCCGAGTCCCCCTACATCGTGTTCTGCGGCGTGCACTTCATGGCCGAGTCCGCCGACATCCTCACCGCCGACCACCAGCAGGTGATCCTGCCCGACCTCGCGGCCGGCTGTTCGATGGCCGACATGGCCACGTTCGACCAGGTCGAGGACTGCTGGGAGGTCTTGCAGGACGCCGGAGTCGCGGACTCCACGATCCCGGTCAGCTACATGAACTCCTCGGCCGACATCAAGGCGTTCACCGGCAAGCACAACGGCACGATCTGCACCTCGTCCAACGCCAAGCGAGCCCTGGAGTGGGCCCTGGAGCAGGGCGGCAAGGTGCTGTTCCTGCCCGATCAGCACCTCGGCCGCAACACCGCGGTCCGCGAGCTCGGCCTGAGCCTGGACGACTGCGTGCTCTACGACCCGCACAAGCCGGGTGGCGGACTGACCGCCGACCAGCTTCGGGCCGCCACGATGATCCTGTGGCGCGGGCACTGCTCGGTGCACGGCCGGTTCACCCTGGACTCGGTGCACGACGTGCGAGCCCGGATCCCGGACGTGAATGTGCTGGTCCACCCGGAGTGCCGGCACGAGGTGGTCAGCAGTGCCGACTACATCGGCTCGACCGAATACATCATCCAGACCATCGCGGCCGCGCCGTCCGGCTCGGCCTGGGCAGTCGGGACCGAGCTCAACCTGGTCCAGCGGCTGGCCAACCGGCACCCGGACAAGACCGTGGTGTTCCTTGACCGCAGCGTCTGCTACTGCTCGACGATGAACCGGATCGACCTGCCGCACCTGGTCTGGGCGCTCGAGGCGCTGGTCGACGGCACCGTGGTCAACCGGATCACGGTGGACGACCAGACCAGGCACTACGCCAAGGCGGCGCTGGACCGGATGCTCTCGCTACCCGGCATCGTGGCCAAGGACTAGGGTGGGTCTCCCAAGTCTTGGTGGATGCGGGCGGCGATCCAGACGGCATCCGGCAAGGCGAAGGAGGAGTCGATAGTGGAGCTATGGCGACTCTCGACTTCGCAGCCGGTCGTCGCCTGGGCGGCGATCCGCGCCGCCGACGACTTGGGAGACATACCCTAGGCGGGAGCGCCCAGGTCGCGGCGCCAGATGTCGATCGCGTGTTTCTCGCGCATCCCGACCGACTCGTAGAGGCGCAGCGCCCCGGTCGGGCTCTCGGCGTCGACCGCCAGCTCGGCGTGCTTCCAGCCGCGTTCGGCGAACGCGGCGAATGCGGTCCGCAGCAGCAGCTTGGCCAGCCCGCGGCCACGGAAGTCCCGGCGTACGGCTACGTAGTTGATCCAGCCGGTGCTGTCCTCGGCCATCTGGGTCGTGCCCACCTGCGCCGCTGCCGGCACCCCATCGATCTCGACCAACCAGCACAGCGCGGGGTCGTAGCCGGCATTCGCCTCGACCCGCGCCCACCAGCCGTCGTAATCCCGCTCGGTCGCTTCCCAGTGATCGCGGAACGCCTCGGCGACGGCCTGGTGCACGGCCCGGCGGATGGGCTCGTCGGTTGCTCCGACCCGGAGGCTGGCACCGGCCGGAAGCTGCGGGGCAGCCAACCCTGGCTCCAGGTCCGCGACCATCCGGTAGAACGTGCGCACCTTGGCCCAGCCGGCCTGTTCCAGCCAGCCCTGCCGAACCTGGTCGGTTGACCAGTTGCCCACCGACACGTGCGGGTCGTCGGCTCCGGACGCAGCGGTGATCTCGGCGGCCCGGCCCTCGATCCAGCTCACCACCCACGAGCCGACGGTGGGATCGGCTTCCGGATGGACGTAGAGGTCCGCCTCCGGTAGGCCGCTGCCCTCGTCATGGCAGTACGCCCAGCCGACCGCGACCGGCTCGGCACCGCACTCGTCCAGCACCAGCACGGTGTCCCGGTCCAGCTCCAACCCGGGCCAGCGCAGGTCGGCCGCCACGTCGTCGGCGGTGTAGTCCGGATGCCCGATCACCGCAATGTCGGCGGCATGGACCACGCTCAGGATGGCCTGAACGTCATCGAAGCCACAGGGGCGCGCGATCAGGCCGGCTGGCAGCTCAGCAGCTCGGGGTTTGGCAGCCACGAATCCAGGGCCCTAGCTGGCCGCAGTGCCGGCTCGCACCGGGATTACGCACGATTACGCCCGCCCGAGCGCTCGGGCGGCCTATGCGCTTACGGGCGCAGCAGGCCTACGGGCGCAGCGGGCGGCGCAGCGACCTACGGTACTCGATCTGGGCGCGCACCGCCTCCAGCCGCTCGCGCGCGTAGGGGTCGGCTTCGCCGTTCACGTGGGTCGCCGAGGTCGGCGGCGGTTGCATGTCGAACCACTGATCGAGAGCTGAGCTGTCCACCGGGTAGCTCGGCACCTCGGGGGCGGACGGGAACGGCGGCGGCTGGTAGGCGTGCGCGGGCCCGGCAACGTGCGTGATCTCTACGGCCTGGACCGGCAGCGACGGCAGCTCCCGCGCAACCCGCTGGCGACGGATCGGCAGCGGCGGGCGGGCGGTGGTCGGAGCCGGTTGGACCGGCGCAGCGGCGGCCGGGGCAACCGGTGCGGCTGGGGCAACCGGTGTGGCGGGGGCCGGTGCCGCAGGTACCGGTGCGGGTGGCGGCATGGGAGTCGAAGCGGGTCGAACCGCGTCCGGCCGAGGCGAACTGTCCGAGCGGACTTGCTCGCTGCGGCTGTAGTAGGGGCGGACCAGCTCGAGCCGATCCGCAACCCGAACCGTCTTGGGCTCCTCGCTGACTTCCGACTCCCCGGCGGCCGCGGCCAGCTCGAACGAGCTCAGGTCCAGACCGATCTCGTGATGCAGCCGGGCTACTTGCACACCGGTGCGCAACAGCCGGTGTCGGGTCGCGGCCACCATCGTCACCGGGCCACAGATGTAGATATCGCGGTCCAGCCATGGCGCGAATCCGGCCGCGACATCGCCGACGTAGCCGCGGTAGCCCTGGTGGGACGGCTCGTGTGAGATCACCGGGGTGACCGTCAGCCACCAGTGCCGCTGGGCCAGCGCTCGTAGCGCCGGTAAGTCGTACAGCTCGGCCTCGGTCCTGGCGCCGACGAACAGGTGGACCTGCCTGCTCTCGCCCCGGTCGACGAGGTGGTGCACGATCGCTTTCAGCGGTGCCAGCCCGGTGCCGCCGGCAATCATCACGATGTTGCGCGGCGAGATCTCGTCCAGCACCAACCGGCCGGCCGGCGGGCCCAGCTTGATCACGCTACCGACTCGGATGGCGTCGACCAGTGCCCAGCTCACCTGCCCGGAGTCGATCTGTCTGACGTGGAACTCCAGCGTGCCGTCCGGACGCGGGCCGTTCGCGATCGAGTACTTGCGCCACTGCTTGGGCCACTCCATCGTCTCGATGGTGAGATGCTGGCCGGGCACGAAGCTGAACCGTCGCCGCGGCTTGACGTTGAACACCGCGATGTCCCAGGCCCGCCGCTCATGGCTGACCACGTCGGCGTCCCACCACGCCGGCGAGCCGTCCGAGATCGCCTCAGCCGCGTCGACCATTGTCTGTGCGGCCAGCGCGTAGGCGGAGGTCCACGACGCGGCCACCTTGGACGTCCAGGCATCCCCGGCGAACAGCTCGAGGGTCGCCAGCAGGCTCGCGCCGACCGCGTCGTAATGCTCCGGCTTCAGCCCGAACTTGCGGTGGTCGTGGCCGAGCTGGCGCAGCGTAGGCACCAGGTCCTCGAAGTGATCGATGTTCGTGACGACTAAGGCCAGCGCCTTCAGCAGCCGATCCCACTGCTCGGCCATCCCGATCGGGAACATCGCCCGCACGCCCGGGTTGTGCGCGAACAGATGGGCGTAGAAATACTCGACGACATCGCCCCCGTATGCCGACACGAGGGCGAAGCTGTCCCTGATCAGCTTCGCGTCGATGGACACGAACTGCCTCCGCCGGCGGGATCGACCTGGCTCGCAACGTGGACCCAGACATCTCCCGCCGGGATGTCTGACCCGCTGTGCATCGGGATAACCCGGTCTCAGCCGTCTCTAACGTGCAATCCGGGCGGTATAGCCCGATGAGTGTAAGCAGGCCCGCGGAACGAGGCAACAATGACCATGGGCGAGACGAGTCAATGCACCCAATTGGAGTAGTTGGCATCGTTATGCGCCGGGCGCGCCGACGGGCGGGCCCGCCGAGCGTTACGCCGAGTCCAGCCCGGCATCCGACAGCAGTTGGCGGGCCGCGGGCACGTAGTCTTCGGCGACCAGGATCCGCCGTGGGATCGCCCCGATCGAGCCCTGGATGACAGACATGTTCTGGTCGAGGATCTGGTGCGGGATCTCGGCCTCGATGAGCAAGGCCTCGATCGCCGACACCAACGCGAGGTTGTTCGTGCGCAGCAGCTCCCGCATCGTCCCTCCAATGCCCCGGCCAGCCTCGGCCGGATGCGAGTCCTCGGTCTCATCTTTGCCGGAACCTCGACCCAGCAGCGGACCGCGATGACCAGTTTCGTGTCCGATGTGCTCGGGCTGCCACCAATCGCGGTCGACGGCGTCGAAGCCGACCTGTTCAGCCTGCCGGACGGAGCCCGGTTCGCCGTCGCCGGCCCGGGCGGCATGGGCGATACCCGTCGAGCGATCGGATTCCTGGTCGACAACCTCGATGCAGCGCGAGTCGAGCTGGCGGCCGCGGGCGCGCGGCCGGACGAACCGCAGCACAATGCCGACCACCGCTACCTGCACTTCACCGCCCCGGACGGGCAGCTCTACGAGCTCGTCGAGCCCCGCCGCTAACTAACCGTAACCGGTCATCAACCAGGGGTTTCGTTTGCCCACGGACCGGGCGGGGCATGGGGCATGCTAGGTCTTCGCGGGTCGAGGGGCCTCTGGGGGTGGGGACGTGCGCACTCGCTTAGCCGCGTCTGCGGCGGCGGTCGTCAGCTTGCTGGGAGCACTGTCGCTCGGGCCGCCACCGGCGACCGCGGGCCAGTTCCAGCCTCAGGTCGTCAGCGCTAATCCGGCCGATTTCACGCCACATGTCCTGGATGGCGAGGTCTGGTCGGTCGCGCAGGTCGGCTCCAAGATGGTGCTCGGCGGCGCGTACACCCGGGCGCAGAACGCGTCTGGCGGCGCCATCCTGACCCGCAACCGGATCCTCGCGTTCAACCGCACCACCGGCGTGCTCGACACCGTGTTCAACCCGAACGCGAACGGCACGGTCCGTGCGGTGGTGCCCGCGGCGGACAGTCAGTCGGTCTATGCCGGCGGTCAGTTCACCGCGATTGGCGGCGCCGGGATCAACCGGCTGGCCCGGCTGAACATCAACACCGGCCTGCCGGTGCCCGGGTTCAGCGCGAACGTCAACAACGTCGTCTGGGACCTCAAGCTGGTCAACAACCGGCTGTTCGTGGCCGGCGCGTTCACCGCCATCAACGGGGTCAGCCGGCAGGGTCTGGCCGAGCTCGACCCGGCCACCGGCGCCGTGCGCAACACGGTCAACGTGCCGTTCACGGGCACCCATAACGGCTCGTCCATGCACATCCGGGCGATCGGGATCACCCCGAACGTGGACCGGCTGGTGGCCGCCGGCAACTTCTCCACCGTGGGCGGGCTCCCGCGCAACCAGGTCGCGGTACTCGACCTGTCCGGTCCGACCGCGACGGTAGCCAACTGGCAGACCAGCCGGTACGTGCCGATCTGCAATGGATTCCCGTACTACGTCTACGACATGGACATCTCGCCCGACGGCACCTACTTCGTCGTCGGCACCTCGGGCGCGTTCGGCGGCACGTCGCTGTTGTGCGATACGGCAGCCCGGTGGGAGACGTTCGCGACCGGCTCGAACCTGCAGCCCAGCTGGATCGACTTCACCGGTGGCGACTCGCTCTACTCCGTCGAGGTTGCCGGGACGGCGATCTACGTCGGCGGGCACCAACGTTGGGAGAACAACCCGTTCGGACACGACTCGCTGGGCCAGGGCGGGGTGTCGCGGGAGGGCATCGCCGCACTCGACCCGGTCAACGGCATGCCGGTGTCCTGGAACCCGGGCCGGACCCGAGGCCGCGGGGTCTTCGACTTCCTGGCTACCGCCGACGGATTGTGGGTGGGTAGCGACACCGACCGGATCGGAGGCGGTGAGTTCCACGCCAGGATCGCATTCTTCCCATTGGCCGGCGGCTCGGCCGTGCCGCAACCCAGCCCCCCCACGCTTCCGGTCGACGTGCACCTGCTGGGCGTCAGCGGTGACCAGTCGTTCCGCCGCCCGTACGACGGGACTACGGTCGGGGCCACGACGCCGCTGCCCGGCGGGGTTGCCTGGGGCAACGTTCGCGGATCGTTCTGGCTCAACGGGCAGCTGTACTCCACGTGGAGCAACGGGACGATGACCAGACGGACGTACAACGGCACCACATTCGGCCCGCCGACCACGATCAACCTCAACGGGCTGACCAACTTCGTCACCGACATGCAGGGGATGTCCGGGCTGTTCTACGAGCAGGGCCGGATGTACTTCACCAAGGTCAACGAGACCAACCTGTACATGCGCTACTTCACCGTGGAAGGCGGCAGCATTGTCGGATCGCTGCGGACCACGATCGTCGGCAACATCACCGGGGTGGACTGGCGCAACGTCAACGGCATGTTCCTGGCCAACAACCGGCTGTACTGGGCCCACCGCACCACCGGTGACCTGCACCGGGTGAACTGGCAGCCGGGGTCGGCCAATGGCGTGCCGGTCGGCGGGACCGATGTCATCGTCGACACCGCGAACGACTGGCGGGCCAGGGCGCTGTTCAGCTATCCGGGCACCGGAGTGGGGAACCAGCCGCCGGTGGCCTCGTTTACGTCGTCGTGCTCCGCCCTGGCGTGCACGTTCGACGGCACCGGATCGAGCGACCCGGACGGCACCATCGCCTCCTACAGCTGGACCTTCGGGGACGGCGGCAGTGGGAGCGGGCCGACCCCGTCGCACACCTACGCGACCGGCGGCACCTACACCGTCACTCTGACCGTGACCGACAACGACGGGGCGCCCGACCAGCACGCCGCACCGGTCACGGTCAGCGCGGGTGGAGGCGGAGACGATATCGAGTTCGTGGGTAGCGCCGCGGACGCGGTCGCCGGCAGCTCGCAGGGTCACGTGCTGAACATCCCGCCGTCGGTGCAGACCGGCGATGCGATGGTGCTGGCGCTGAGCTGGAACTCCGGCACCGTCACCGCATCCGATCCGGCCGGCTGGACCCGGGTGCGAACTCAGGCCGGCGGCCAGATCAGCACGGCCCTGTGGACCCGGATCGCCCAGGCCGGCGACGCCGGCGATCCGGTCACGGTGAACACCAGTGCGATCGTGCGCGGCAGTCTGCTGCTGTCGACGTACCGGAACGCCACCATCGCCGCCGCGGACACTGCGATCACAGCCGAGACGATCACCCGCGCGGCGCACACCACGCCGACCGTGGCCGGCGCCGACGCCGACTCCTGGGTGGTCTCGCACTGGGCCGACAAGACCGCGTCGACCACGTCCTGGACCGCGCCCGGCGGGCAGATCGTGCGGCTTACCGGCGCGGAGACCGGCGCCGGGCACATGTCCTGGCTGCTCACCGACAGTGGCACCGGCGTGCCGGCCGGCACGGTGGGCGGGCTGACCGCAACCGCCAACTCGGCCACCGTCAACGCAACGATGGCGACCGTCGTGCTCACCCCAACCGGGTGAGCACGACGCGAGCTGCTAGCGCACGGTAAAGATCAAGTGCGTGACCCGGTCACCCTGGATGACCTCAGGATCTCCCAGCAGAAACGGCGACCCGGTGTAGTCCCCGAAGTACCGGACTCCGGCTCCGAACACGACCGGAGCCAGATCGACCAACACCCGGTCGACCAGTCCGGCTTCGAATGCCTGCCCCGCGATGTTGCCCGCACTCACTGAGATGTCCCGATCACCGGCGAACGCCTTCGCCTGCTCGATCGCGAACAGCGGCCCGACACCGTCGGAGAGATCGGCGATGTACCCGTCCAGCGACATGGACGCCTGCGTGCTGACCCGTCCCACTCCCACACGGTATCGCCACAGGTCAGGGAATCGGGGCGGGCTTTGCTTAGCATCAGCTCTGGGTGCGGTGTGAGCAGAGCAGCCGTCTTGGATAGCCTGCGCTGGTGTCATTGAGCTGGCCCCGCGCCCTCGCCTGGCGAATGCGGCGGCAGCTGCTCGACCCGGTCGGCACCGAATCGGTCGCCGGCGTGGTGCGCCGCCTGGGCGCCATCCCGGCCCAGTTCGACGCCGCGGCCGAACTCGCCATCCGCACCAGACGTGCACGGTCTCGGCCCGGCGAGGTTGTACGCGCTCTGGCCGAAGGCCGGATCATCAAGACGTTCGCGTTTCGCGGCGCCACCCAGTTCGTGACGCCCGAGGACGGTGGCGCGTACCTTGCCCTGCGAGCCGCTGGTCGGCAGTGGGAGCTCCCCAGCTGGCAGAGCTTCTACGGGCTGACGCCATCCGACTGGCCAGGCTTTCGGGAGACGGTCCGAGAGGCGCTCTCCGACGGGCCGATGACCTACGACGAGCTAGCGGCAGCGGTCACCGCCCGGCCCAAGTTCCGGCATCTGGGCTTCGCCTTCGCAGCCGGGGCCGTCACGTTGCTCAAGCCGCTCGCGTGGCAGGCAGATATGAGCTTCGGCCCGCTACGGGACGGACGCGCGACGTTCCAGCGGCTGGACCACAACCCCCGCTGGGCCGGTATCCCCGACCTCGACGAGGCCGGGATGCGTGCGATCGAGGCGTACTTCCGGGCGTACGGGCCGGCAACGCCTGGTCACGTGCACTACTGGCTCGGCGAGGGCCTCAGCGCGGGTCGCAAGCGGATCCAGTCCTGGATGGCGGATTTCGGTGACCGTCTCGCGCCGGTCGACATCGACGGGGATACCGCGTACGTCCTGCGCGAGGATCTCGACGAACTGGCGGCGACGCCCGCGACGACCGCCGTACGACTCTTGCCCGGCCACGACCAATGGGTCCTCGGTCCAGGCACCGCCGACGCCCACGTCGTGCCGCCGGCCAGGCGGGCGCTGGTCAGCCGTAACGCAAACCTCGTCATCGTCGGTGGAGTCGTGTCCGGCACCTGGTCTCTCGCCGACGACCAGGTCGTCACCGTTTGGTTCGCCGAAGCAGCGCCGCCGGTGCGAGAAGCGCTGGCCGACGAGGTCGCACGGCTCGCCACGATCCTCGACCGACCCCTCCAGTCGACGGTCCAGATGGCGTAAAACCGTCGGGCCCAAGAACCGAAGATTCCGGTCGCCCCGTACCTCCTCTCGATGGCGCTGACGCCAAGGTCGGCAACCGCACCTGGGAAGAGGAGATCATGAACAGCAAGCTAGGACTACGTCGGCTGGGAATCGCTGCCGGCGCCGCAACCGCCATGCTGGCCGGCGGGCTGGCTACCGCCAGCCCAGCAGCCGCGGCGACGTTTGCCTTTGTCACCAACGACACGCTGGTCGTGTTCAGCGGCAACGGCAGCGACCGGCTCGCGCTGCGTTTGGCGGCCGGTGACGCAGGCACCCTCCAGGTCGACTTCGGTGACGACGGCTCGGCCGAGCAGAGCTTCGACCGCGCCACGTTCAGCCGGATCGTCGTGTTCACCGGTAACGGCAATGACCAGTTCCGCGTCGACCAGGCCAACGGGACGTTCGCAGACGAGGCCCTAGCGGTCGTTGGTGGCAACGGCAACGACACCCTCGATGGGGGCGACGGAGTCGAGCTGTTCTTCGGCGGCAACGGTAACGACGCGGTCGACGGCAACCGTGGCAACGACACCGCGCTACTCGGGAACGGACAGGACAGCTTCCGCTGGGATCCAGGTGACGGCAGCGACGTCGTCGAGGGCCAGAACGGCACGGACACGCTCGACTTCAACGGCGCCGGCGCAGACGAGATCATGAGTCTGTCGCCCAACGGCGGACGGTCGCTGTTCCTTCGCAACGTGGCAAACATCCGGATGGACATGGACGGTGTCGAGCAGCTTGACCTGACCGCGCTCGGCGGTGCCGACACGATCACAATCGAGGACATGTCGGGGACCGACTTCCGCCGTGCGGACGTCGACCTGTCCGGGCCCGCCGGCGGCGCCGACGGTGTCGGCGACATCGTGACGGTCAGGGGCACCGAGCTGGCCGACAACATCCGGGTCAGGACTTCGGGTGCTCTGATCACGGTCAACGGGCTCCAGACCAAGACTGTGCTTGCCGGGGTCGAGCCGATCGACCAGCTTCAGATCGACGCGCTCGGCGGCGACGACCGGGTCCGGGTCAACTCGGCCGTCCTGGGGCTCATCGGCGTAGGCGTCGACCTGGGCTCCGGACAGAGCTGAACCACCAACGCAGGTCGGGGCCTCCTCAGCGGGAGGCCCCGATCTCGTTAGGCTGAGCCGATCGGGGCCGTCCAGCGACCGTCACCGGCGGAGGAGACCCATGACAGACGAGACCCGGGACCCGCACGTGCTC